>DASSNR010000124.1:0-20691 GCA_035687925.1 Gemmatimonadaceae bacterium
GAACACCAAGCTCTTTGTGATGCAAAGTAGAACGCCAGTGGGCGGGATTCAAGAGCGCACATCGCCGGTCTGACGAGCCCGTGGCGCGAGCCGAGCGAGCGTTGCGATCCTCGCGCCCGCGACGCCGAACGAAGCGTTGCACCCGACAAGCGCGAACAGGCCACCATGTGGGAGCCTGGCGAGCACGAGACGAGGCAACCATCTTCGCGCTTGGAAAGTCAGCGCTCGCCGGTGAACTGGGCGTTAGGCGGGCACGAGCATTTTCGCGAGGGAGAGCAGACCGCATGGAGAGTCCATCGTGAACATCGGCTCTTGGTCGATGTGGCATCTGCTCTCGGTCGAGATCAGTTGGCTGTTTGTCGTCTTACTCGGGATTCTCGCGATTCTGGCTATCCGTCTTTGGCACGCTCGGGAGGTCGGCGAACGATTCTCGAGCGATCTCGCGGTAGCGATCACGCCTAGTCTCCGCATGGGGCTACTGATCGTCGTGTTCCTGCCGCCGCTGCTCCTCACGGGCTGCTGGCTGTGGACGCGATGGCGCACGTGAGCCGCCTCCCTAACGAAGCGTTGCACCCGACAATTGCGCTATGGACTGCGGCTGCTTTGCAGCCGCATCTTGTTTGTAGCACTTGCCGGTGAGCTCCGCGTCACGCCGCACCACAACAACCACCTCAAGACGAGCGCATGAACCCCGAAGTCGACGCGCTGAAGCACTTCTTCGCTGCGATCAATCGCAACGACATGCAGGCCATCACCAGGGACTTCGATCCACAGATTGTGCGCATTGAGCCCGAGGGGTTTCCAACCGCTGGCACCTATCGAGGCATCGCGGCAGTGCAAGAGCACGTCAGGACGGGGCGCGGCACGTGGGCCGAAGGGAGCTGCGAGCCCGAGCAGTTCTTGATCAAGGGCGAGAAGGTCGTCGTCTACCTCCACGCGTGGGTTCGCCTGAAAGACGCAACCGAGTGGACGGGTGGGCGGTTTGCCGATGGCTTTGTGTTCCGCAACGGCAAGATCACCGAGTACCGCTCCTTCGGTGAACGCGGGCAAGCGCTCGAGTGGGCCGGCATCCACGACCAGGAGCCGAGGTGAGTCGCCCGCACGTCGCATCCGCGCCGCTGCCCGCGCGGCCTCACGAGGCGGTGCAGTTGACGGGGCGCACCCGGGTCCGGCCGTCGCGGTAAGTTCGGGGAGGTGCGCCCACCGCTAAACTCCGCGTCAGGCCGCTCACACACTTTACGGAAGGGGAAGGATGCGAAGACTCGCGTGGTTGATGATCGGGCTCTGCCTCGCTGGCTGTGCCGGGCATCGAACACCGTTGCAAGATGTCGCACCCGCATGGACGCCGGGGTTCGTGCGTCTATCGAGCAGTACGGCGAAGTGGTTCCATCTCTCGGCCGATTCGCTCCCCGAGGTGCCTCGCGCTCAGGCGCCGGATTCGCTCGTCAACGGCGCGGCGGCGATGGCCAAGTATCGCGATCACGACCCCGCGTGTTTGCGCTTCTTCCGTGATGGCAATCAATACCTGGCGTTGTCCATTCCCTACTGCAATGGTAAGGAAGCGTACACCGACCACTGGTTCTTCGTGGTCGGCCCCCCGGGATGGGAACATGGACCGATGCTTGTCGATCCCCCGTCCAAACTGATCACGGCCGTGTGTCCAGACTGGCGCGATCGGACGGGCCGAGCACAGGGGTATCCCACAATTCGCTGTCCGACGCCTGCCTCGGCTGCGACTGACTCGGGCGATGAGCGATAGCACTCGGCCTCGTGTTCGAGACTGATGGGCAGCGCGTCCTTGCGTATCACGCTGGTTTGCGGCCGTACGTCGATTGGGTCGAGGGATGTTCGTGATCAGCAGGTTCGCGCGAGCGAGCTCAACATTGGAGATTCTCATGAAGCGCGTCACTGGCATCGGCGGCATCTTCTTCAAGGCGAAAGACGCAGCTGCGTTGCAGGCGTGGTACAAGCGTCACCTCGGCATCGATGTCCAGGCGTGGGGTGGTGCCGCGTTCGACTGGGTCGACTCGGACGGGAAGCCCACGGGCGGAACGACCGCCTGGTTGATTGCTCCGAAGGACAGCAAGCAGTTTGCTCCCAGCAACGCCTCGTTCATGGTCAACTACCGCGTTGAAGACCTTCACGCGTTGCTCGCGGCGCTCAAGTCGGAAGGGTGCAACGTTCTCGACAAGATCGACGACTCCGAGTACGGCAAGTTTGGCTGGGTCATCGACCCCGAGGGAAACAAGGTCGAGTTGTGGCAACCGCCGGCCGGTCAATGAGTCGCGTGCACGCCCTCGGGGAGCAGTCGCTTGCCACCGCCCAAGGTCAGCGGGTACAACAGCAGATGCAGCTCGTCGACCAGAACGTGCGCGAGGAGGGCGTGGACGAGCTGGCTGCTGCCGTCGGTCATGATATGCTTGCCCGGCTCCGCCTTCAGTGCGCGCACCGACTCGAAGGCGCCGCGTGCGTCAGATACGTGCGGCGTCCGAGCAGGAACGCATCGGTGTCCTGCATCATCGCGGCAAAGCTCGCCCCAATGTCATCGTGCCAGTAGGGCCAGGTCCACCCGCCGTGCTCGAATCCTCCGTCGCGATCCTCGTCCTTGCCACAGCCAGGGATTGTGCACGGTAGTGTCGCGCGCTCTAATTCAGCTTCAGCTCACGTGCAGGTGACGTCGAGCATGACTGCACCGCACGACGCCGTTCCGAATTCCGAGATGCTGCGCGCGCAGAGTAGATCGACGGAATGCCATCGCACACGTTCCCTCGCTGAGCCAATCTCTGGAGACCGCATGCGTCTTCGCACCGTGCTCGCTACCGCGCTCGTCCTCTCCCTCCCAGCGGCCCTCGCGGCACAGACGCCGGCCACTCGCGAAGCGCCGGACGCCGTCATGCTGCAGTTCTCGCAACTGGCCGACCTGTTCGGCAACCGGCTCGTCGCGGCCTTCGATTCGATTCCGGAGGCCAAGTACGACTTCCGGCCCACCCCCGTGGAGCAGAGCATCGGCTATATCGCGCAGCATCTCGAAAGCGCGAACTACGATCTGTGCGAACAGCTCGGGGACGCCAGGCATCCCAGAACCGCGAAAGATTCGCTGGCGGACACGATCAAGGCGCGGTGGCCAAAGGACACGCTCGTGGCGCGCCTCGACGCGTCGCTCCGCTTCTGCGACACGGTCATGGGGCAGATGGGGAAGCTGACGTCGCCGGCGCACGCGGGCTCGCTGCTCTTGCTCGAGACGGATCTCGCGGAGCACTACAGTCAGCTGTCCGTTTACATGCGACTGCTCGGCCTCGTGCCGCCCTCGGCACTTCCGCGCGCGAATCGCACGGCGATCGAGCTGCCGGCGTCCACGCTGCCGGCGTACGTCGGTGCCTACGAGCTCGCGCCGGGGTTGGATCTCGACGTTACGCAGCGCGGCCGAGCGTTGTTCATCGTCTCGACGATCGGCGGACCGCCGAGGCGTCTCTGGCCCGAAAGCGCGACCGACTTCTTCATCAAGGAAGTCGATGCGCAGATCACCTTCATCCGCGATGCGAGCGGCACCGTGACGGGTCTCATCCTGCACCAGTACGGCCGCGACCGGCCCGCGCGGAAAGTTCCGTAGTGTCGGACGGCGCACCGGTTCGCGCAGCGCCTGCCCTCAGCCGTCGAGATGGAGCAGACACGGGGAATCGGCAACGGTCGGCCGAGCTCGATGCGTGCAGTCCATCGCCGCCCTAGCGGCTCCGGTCTCCTATCACCATCGTACGGCGTGGCGAGTCGTCGCCACGCTGCACTACTCTCGACGAGCACGCTTGCACGGAGTGCTTCCGCATGAGGAAGGAATCCGGCATCTCCCCTGCCGCATCCGCTGGGCGCGAGCGTCGTGATCGCACTCGCCGCCGGAGCGCGACCGCGGAGCCCGATGTCGATGATGTCGCGCCGCTCACACGCGCGCAGCGCCGCGAGCTCAGGCGACGCATCAAGGATGCCGAGAATCGCACGCGCTATCTGCTCGCGAGCGTGCTGGCGCCGGCGTTCGCGCTCTACTACAGCGTGAGCGAGGACAGCTACGCGCTGAACGACGCGAGCCGCGCGACGCTGTTCAAGCGGCGTGCAGCGGCGGCGGCGATCAAGGAGCAGCTGGGGAGTGGGGTGCGGCTCGTGCGTTGCCGAGTCGACACGCGCGGGCAGCTCGTCGAGAGCTCGTTGCCCAAGCGCCACACGCGTGCAGTGCGGCGGTCGCCATCGAGCGCACCGCGGAGCGCGCGGGGACGGGGGCGGCGCGCGTGACGCCGCCCCGCGTTGCACCGCCGGAGCCCGACGAGTACGCGCCGTTCTACGCCGGCTACATCGCGCGCATCCGCGACATCGATCCGATCGAGCTGCTTGCGCAGCAACCTTCCGTGCTGCGCGCCGCGTGCGTGGGGCTCACCGATGCGGCCGCGCACTTTCGCTATGCGCCGGGGAAGTGGAGCGTGAAGCAGGTGCTCGGACATCTCGGAGACGTCGAGCGCGTTCTCTCGTACCGGCTCTTCCGCATCGGACGGGGCGACGCGACGCCGCTCAGCGGCTTCGACGAGAATGCCTACGTGGACGCGAGCGGCTCGGACGAGCGCACGCTCTCAGCGCTCGTGGACGACTTCGAGCGCGCGCGGGCCTCCACGCTGCAGATCGTGGATGGCATCAGGACGGATGCCTGGATGCGGCGCGGTATCGCGAACAGTGCGCCGGTGAGCGCACGGGCGCTACTCTTCATCCTCGGCGGACACGTGGAGCATCACTGCGCCATCCTGCGCGAGCGCTACGGCGTGACGGTCCCGCATCTAGGCGGCGCGTCCGCCTAACCCGCTGACCTGCGGGACGGGCGCATCGCGCTGCGGCACGACGCGCGGCGATGCGCGCTCAGTCCCGGTATGGCGATTCGTCGTCAAGGTCGTCCCATCCATCGCCATTCGCGCGTGCGGTCGTGAGCGCATCGGCGGGGGCGAGGGAGCGGGCAAGGTCGACGAGCATCGGGCTCAGGTGCGCGCCGTAGCGCAGCAGGTTCGCGGCGAAGTTGCGTCGCGTGAGCAGGAAGGCGGCGGGCGCGAGATCGCGCTTCAGCGCGTTGCATCCGGGACAGGCCAGCACCAGGTTGTCGCGCCGGTCGTAGGCGGTCTGACCGCGGCGCGGCGCCACGTGGTCGAGCGTCATCACCGCTTCGGTGAAGCGGCGGCCGCAGTAGGCGCAGACGGGACCGTGCTGCTCGAGCAGCCAGTTCCGCGTTTCCACGTAGGCGGCGCGGCCGGTCGGATGCGACGTCAGCTGCTGCGGCGGCGCGTACCCGCCACGGCGAGAGCGGCGTCCCGCGCGGCGCGAGCGGCCGGTCTTCGTGTGCTGTGCGTCGCTGGCTGGCGGCTCATACGCGTCGTGCGAAGGGCGAGGCGCTCGCTCATGGACGACGCGGCGTGCGGCGGGAGGTGACGCTGGAGTTGGTGCGACGCGGGTCGGAGCGTCGCGGTACGGCGAATCGTGTGACAGTCGAGACAAACGGCGTTCTGCTGAACCAGGTAAAGGTGTTTGCATAATGACGGAGCACACATGGCTCTCGTCACGGGTATCCCGGGGAAAGGTCCCACAGGCTCCCGAGTCGCACGACGAGCGCGGGGCATCAACCGGGCCAGCGGGCGATCATCAGCGATCGCCGCGGGCGAGCCGGGCGCTCCGCCGCTCCGTGCGCTCCTCGAAATATACACCGTTGGCGCCTTATTGCGAAACCCGCCCTGGCCGGGCAGTGCCCGGCGGCGCTTCCGTGGACAGCGTCGCACGCGCTTTCTACGTTCCCTGGGTCCCTGACCGATCCGCAACCGATCCGCCTCCCCCACACCCATGCATACGACACGAGCCACTCTTCTGCTCGCCGTTGCCGCCGCGATCCCGGCGACAGCGGCCGCGCAACGCAACGCGCCGCGGACCACGCCGCACGACACCACGGCCGTCGCCGGTGCCGCGACAGGGCCGGCACCCACCACACAGCAGCGCGTCGTCACGCACCACACGGCGACCATCGGCGGCCAGCGCATCGACTACGATGCGACCGTCGGCAACATCATCCTCCGCGACACTGCCGACCAGCCGATCGCGAGCGTCTTCTACACGGCGTACACGCGGCGTGACACGCGCGACACGAGCCGGCGTCCCATCACCTTCGCCTACAACGGCGGGCCGGGGTCGTCGTCCGTGTGGGTGCACATGGGCGCCTTCGGTCCGCGTCGCGTGGACATCCCCGACACCGCGCACGCGCCGCCGCCGCCGTACAACCTGGTCGACAACCAGTACAGCCTGCTCGACAAGACGGATCTCGTCTTCATCGATCCTGTCGGCACCGGGTTCAGCGAGCCGATCGGCAAGGGGAAGGGGAAAGACTTCTGGGGCGTGGATCAGGATGCGGCGTCGCTCGCGCAGTTCGTGAGTCGCTACCTGAGCGAGAACGTGCGGTGGAACTCGCCGCGGTATCTCCTGGGCGAAAGCTACGGCACCACGCGCTCGGCGGCGCTCGTCAACTACCTGCAGACGCGCGACAACATGGACTTCAACGGCGTCGTCCTCATGTCGTCGGTGCTCGACTTCCAGACCATCACCTTCGATCCGGGGAACGACGAGCCGTACATCATGTACCTGCCGTCGTACGCGGCGGTCGCATGGTATCATCACGCGCTGCCGCAGCAGGCGGCGGAGCTGCGGCCGTTCCTCAAGGAGGTCGAGCAGTTCGCGATCGGTGAGTACGCGCACGCGCTGATGCAGGGCTCGACGATCTCCCCGACCGAGCGACAGAGCGTGCTCGCGAAGCTGCATCAGTACACGGGGCTCAGCACGGAGTATCTCGACAAGGCCGATCTGCGCGTGGACGCGAGCGAGTTCGAGAAGGAACTGCTGCGCGAGCACGGGCAGGTGGTCGGCCGGCTCGACGCCCGCTTCACCGGCCCCACGGGCGACCTGCTCGCCGAGCGTGCGGGGTACGATCCGCAGTCGGCGGACATCAGCTCGGCGTACGTGTCGCTGTTCAATCACTATCTGCACGACGAGCTGAACTTCGGGAAGGATATGCAGTACGTGATCAGCGGGCGCGTGCAGCCGTGGGATTGGACACACGGGCAGAGTCGCGGATGGCCGGGTCACACCAACGTTGCGGTGGACCTCGCACAGGCGGTGCAGTACAACACGCGTCTGCACGTGCTGCTCAACAGCGGGCTCTTCGATCTAGCGACGCCGTACTTCGCGGCGGAGTGGACGATGGATCACCTCGGGCTGCCCAAAGAGCTGAGGAGTCACATCGTCGAGGCGGAGTACGATGCGGGGCACATGATGTACGTACACCCGGCGTCGCTCGCGAAGCTCAAGGAGAACATCGCGAAGTTCATCGACAGCACATCGGGCGCGCAGGCGGGCGCGGCGCGCACGACGGTGGACGGGGGGCGGTAATCCGGCGCTGTGATCCCGAGCGACGTTTGTCATCCCGAGCGCAGCGAGGGATCTCGGACCGTCAGCGAGATCCCTCGCTCCGCTCGGGATGACAGCGCGCTCGGGATGAAAGCGTACGACGCACCGAGGGCACAGAGAAAAGCTCTTAGCAGTTCTCTGTGCCCTCCGTGTCGCTGTGGTGAGTCCGCCGTTCAGGAGCCAGCGGCGGTCGACTGCGATGGGACGAGGTTGAAGTCGTACTCGAGGTGGATGCTGTCGGCGACGCTGAGCAGGATGGACACCTTGGGCTGCATGAGGCCGAAGTCCTCGAAGGTGAAGCCGGTGGACGCCGAGCCGGCGACGCGGTTTCCGTCGAACGTGGCCTTCACCTGCCACGTCGTGGGGTGCGTCACGCCGCGCACCGTGAGATCGCCGATCAACTGGAACGCGTGCTCACCTGATGTGGGGAGCGGGGTGGGGAGGCCGCGGATCGCGGTCGGCGCGAGCTGCACGGTGGGGAACGAATCGGTCTGCAGGATGCGGCGTCGCACGTAGCCATCGCGGCGGTCGCGATCGCTCTTCAGCGTCGCGACGTTGATCGTGAACTTCGATTCGCTCGGCACGATGGCGCCGTCGTCACCGACAACGAGCGCGCCCGTGATGTCATCCGTCACGCCGACCGCGTCGTTCGGCAGGTCGTGTCCGACCAGCTGCTCCCGTACGCGATAGCGAACCTGGTTCCCGGTGGGTGCCAGGACGAAGTGGAGCGGGGCGGCGGCCGCTGGCAACGGTGGACGCAGCGCGGCGGACGTTGCGGCACGGGCGGACTGATGTGCCGCCGGCGTCGCCGCCGCCATGGTGAGTCCGATCAGCGCTGCGAGGGCCACCGGCGTCCCGAGTTTGAACATGCGTTGTGTCTCCGGAGAGTTGATGTCGCGCGACGGCACCGAGTGGTGCGGGCCGGCGGGGTTCGACGGATTTACGCAGCGGCGCCGGAAGATGTTGGCCGAGCCGTGAGCGCGCGCATGTCGAGAGCGCCGCGGCTGCGGCTTGCTCGAGCACCGGGCACTTGGAGGCGGTCACGCGTGTTCGTCTCGGCGATGCCACGCGGTAACGCGGTGCGCAACCGTCTCGACGTTTCTCCGCCACGATCGCCACTCCCGCATGACCTTCCCGCGCCCTCTTCCGGTCGACAGCGCCGCCGAGAATGGCCCGCGTGTCATACGCTCGCTGGTGGCCGGTCTCGCGCTCCTCGTCCTCTTTCTGTGCGGGCTCTTCTACTATAAGTGGACGGGTTCTGCAAGAACGGTCGCCGCGGTGTGGTCGTCCGCCACGTGGACGAAACCGGCCGCAGGGCTCACGGCGGCGAGCCCGGCGGCAGCGACCATCTACTACTTCGAGCGAATCTGGATCGCGCTCGTCTACGGCCTGCTGATCGGCGCGGCCGTGTGTGCGTTCGTGACGCCGCAACAGATCGCGCGATTGCTCGAGCGCGGGGGCACGATGCGGCGCCAGGCGGTGGCCGCCGGGACGGGAGCGCCGCTCATGTTATGCTCCTGCTGCGTGACACCCGTCTTCACCGCGGTGTACGAACGCGGTGCACGCCTGGGCTCGGCGCTCACGATCATGCTGGCTTCGCCGGCGCTCAACCCGGCGGCGCTCATTCTGACATTCATCCTCTTCCCCGTGCGTATCGCGACGGCGCGTCTGGTGGCGGCCAGCGTCGCCGTGCTCCTCCTGCCCCTCATCGTCGAGCGCATCGCGGGTGATGGACGCGCCCTATCGCGGGCAGCGGCGCACGTGCTCTCGAGCGAGGACGACGAAGGGCAGAGCTCGACGATACCGCGCGCGTTCTTCGCGCGCTTCGCGCGGTCGCTGGTGCACATCACGGTCGTCACGATTCCGCTCATCATTGTGGGAGTGCTCGCGTCCAGTCTGGTGCTCCGGGTACACGCGAACCTACGAGCTGCAGACACAGTGCTTGGCGTGCTGATCGTCGCGACGATCGCCGTCGCGCTCGCGCTTCCCACGTTCTTCGAGCTGCCGCTCGCGCTCGTCGCGCTTTCGGCGGGCGCGCCCGGTCTGGCGGCGGTGCTCCTGTTCGCCGGCCCGATCGTGAACCTGCCATCGTTGCTGATCGTTGGTCGCGAGGTGGGACCGAAGACATCACTCATGCTCGCGACTGGTGTGTGGCTGCTGGCGGTCGCGGCCGGACTCGTGACGCTCACCGTGTAGACGGGAGCGAGGAGGCAACATGGTCATCAAGGATTTCGTGGACGAGTACGCGCGCTACCGGCAGATCGGCGAGCGCGCCATGGCGCAGGTGCCCGACGATGCGCTCAATCAGGTGATGGCGCCCGATGGCAACTCGATCGCGATGCTCGTGCATCACATCAGCGGCAACCTCATCTCGCGCTTCACGGATTTCCTGCACGCGGACGGGGAGAAGCCGTCGCGGAATCGGGACAGCGAGTTCGAGGAGCGCGTCTTCTCCCGCGGCGAGATCGAGGCGATGTGGAGCGCCGGGTGGGAGGTGGTGGAACACGAAGTCGGAATTCTCACGGATGCGGATCTGCCATCGACGGTGCGCATCCGCGGCCAGCCGCTGACGGTGCACCAGGCGCTCAGCCGGTCAGTGGCGCACACCGCGTATCATGTCGGGCAGATCGTGCTGTTGTCCCGCATGCTGGCCAGCGACGAGTGGCGCTGGATCAGCATCCCCAAGGGGAAGTCGGAGGAGTACAACCGAAATCCGACGCGGGAGAAGCGGCCCGGCTGACGCGCGACCACGATCCGCCCACGCGCACGTCCGGGGACGTGCTCCCCACGTCCGGGGACGTGCTCCCATCGCCCGCTCGATCGTCTGGAAGGAGACGCACGCGACGACGTAGCGCTGACGTGCGCGTCGTGCGATCGACCACCGACCAACCAGGAGGAGTGCGCGTGGCCGCGTTCGAGTACGAGATCCTGATCGGGAAGACCGAGCCGGAAGCTGCCGGCGGCGTGGACTGGTATCTGGCGAGCGACATGCGGCAGTCGGTCGGCCATCATCTGCCCGCGATCCTGAATGCGCTCGGCGCCGAGGGGTGGGAGGTGGTGGGAGTGGCCGACATCGGCTTCGACGCGCGCGCCGAGATCATCCTCAAGCGGAAGGTGTGAGCTGCCGTCGCGCTGAGCGGCGACGAGCGAGACCCGCGCATCACGTCATCGCGCCGAGGCGTCGCGACGGTGCTGTCGGCCGGGCGCAACATGCAACGTGCAGCGTGCTGGTAGAGCGTGCCGGGCGCTCACTCGGCGCACCCGCTTAAGAGTGCAGTCGTGCGATTCAGGGCGGCCATCGTCCTCGAGCACGCGCGTCCCCGAGATGTGACCAGTGGCACAGATGGTGAAGAGGGCTCCGTGCGACTGACGTGAGGGAGCACGGGGCGGCCGCGGCCGATGGAGCACGAGCTCGTTCGTGGTCCGGCGGCCGACAGTCCCCGCGCTCGGGTTGAACGCAGCGCTCGCGATGCGGCGAGCCGAGGATTCCCGAGGACGACGTGGTCTACGCGGGTGGGGCGGGTGCAGGTGACAAGCCAGTGGTCGGCGGCGGAGCGCTCTGCTTCGCGGCCACCGAATGCCATTGCGGTCGCGAACACCGTGACGGAGCCGCGCATCGGTGAGCGCGATCCTCGGCGTGTTCGACACCGCTGCTGGATCGACCTCGCCGCGCTGCGCGGCGACGATGCTCGCCGCGATGGCGCGGCGAGGTGCGGAGTCCGCCGACATCCACTGTGAGGGCTCCGCGCTGGTGGGCGCCTCGCGCTTCGCCTGGGAGTCGGACCCGGGCTTCGCCGGGTCGGTGCTCGTCGCGTGTGACGATGCCCTCGTGGTCGCGGCGGATGCGACGCTGTACTACCGGCGCGATCTCGAGCGCCGGCTCCACGCGCGCGGCGTGTGCCCGCGTGGCGAGACGCCCGCCGATCTTATCCTCGCTGCATATCGTGCCTGGGGCCGCGAGTGCCCGCGATACCTCGAGGGCGATTTCGCGTTCGTGCTCTGGGATGCGGGCACGCGTACGGTGTTCGCCGCGCGCGACTTCGCCGGGAAGCGTCCACTTTTTCACGCGCGCATCGGCGGCTCGCTCGTCATCGCATCGGAGATCGCGGGGATCCTCGCGCATCCGGAATGCTCGCGTGAGCTGGACGTCGCCGTCATCGCCGAGGAGGCGGCGGTCCTCACGGGCTCGCGCGAGGAGACGTGCTGGCGCGCGGTGCAGCGTATCGCGCCCGGCCACTCGCTGACATGGAGTGCCGGGAGCACGGTGCACGCGACGGCGCACTGGACGCCGCCCGTGTTCCGCGATCGCGGCGGTGCGCCGTTCGACGCGGCGGCCGAGGAGCTGCGCGCGCTGCTCGGTGACGCGGTGCGCGAGCGGCTGAGCCCGAGCGACCGCACGGTGGTGTGCCTGAGCGGCGGATGGGACTCGTCCGCGGTGTATGCCGCTGGGCGATGCGCGCTCCGTGATGCGTGTGACGATCGCATACTCGACACCGTGTCGGTGAGTTTTCCGCCGGGCGATCCGGGGCGCGAGGACGAGCTGATCGAGCGCATCCTCGGATTCTGGGGCGCGGAGCCGGCGTGGCTTCGCTCCGATGATGTGCCGCCACTCGATCGCCTGCGCGAGCGCGCGGCGGAGCGCGGCGAGCCGTTCCCGCATCTGTTCGAGACGATGAACCGCGTGATGGCGGCGGCCGCGCGCGCACGCGGCGCGCGTGTGATGCTCGACGGGCACGGGGGTGATCTCCTCTTCGCCGTATCGAGCGTCTATCTGCTCGACCTGTTTCGCACCGGGCGGTGGATCGCGCTCGCCAGAGCGTGGCGCGCACAGGGTGGGGGCGGGATGCGGTCGCTCGCGAGCGACGTGGTGTTTCCGGCGCTGCCCGCGGCGCTGCGTCGTGCACTCGCGATGGCGCGTGGCGATGCGAGCGTGCAGGACAGCGGATTCGAGCGCACGCCGCCGCCGTGGTTCCGCGCGGACTTCCTGAAGACGCACGACATTCTCGAGCGCGAGCGCGAGCACGTGCCGCGCTATCCGGCGCGCAGTCTGACGGCGCAGGAGACGGCGTGGGAGCTCACGCGTCCTCTGCCCGGTCGCATGGCGTCGTACTCGAGCGCGTTCGCGCTGGAGGCCGGCGTCGAGCACCGGTCGCCGCTGTGCGATGCGCGACTCGTCCACTTCGCGGCAACGCGTCCCGTCTCCGATCGCCGATCGGGGCGCGAGACGAAGCGCCTGTTGCGCCGCGCGATGCGTGGACTGCTTCCCGCCGACGTATTGGCGCCGCGCGCGCGTCGCACGGGGATTCCGAGTCAGTATCTGATGAGCGCCGTGTACGCATTCGCCGAGCGCGTGCCGCGCGAGGCATTGGGCACGCCGCTCCTGGCGGAGCTCGGCGTGGTGGACCCGGCGGCGGTGGAGCGGGCGTGGACGGATTGTCTGCGCTCCAGGAATTCGCGATTCACGATCGCGCTGCTGGTCACGCTCGAGGTGGAGGAGTGGCTTCGCGCGCACGCGGTGGCGGGGTGCGCGCAGCGACCGGGACTCGACGTCGGCAGTCTCACAGCTCTCGACGAATTAGGCAGACCTGCCTAGCCGAATTAGACAGACCTGCCTAACGGATTGCGCGGCCGCGGTGGCCGTGCTGCATCCGGGCGACGACGTGCCCGGGAATACTTTCATGTGGAGGAAGTGGCCATGTATCAGAAGCCGAAGGTGGAGCGCTTCGGAACGCTGCGCGAGATGACCAAGGGCAGATGGGGATGGGGATCGAAGCCGGATGCGGGGTCGGACCTGACCTGGGCGTTCGGTTGCGAGAGCGGCAAGAGTGATACGACCCATTCGTGATATGTTAGGCTCGGGAGACCTCGCGTCAGGTCTCCCGAGCTTTTCGGGGCGCACCTCGCGGCACCCTGTAACGTGTCCGCTCGCCGCAGCGAACGGATGCCTACCGCCGCGAACCGGAGCCGCTGTCCGCCGGGCCTGCCACGCGGGCGAAGTCATCCACGCCGGAGAGATGTACGCGCGTCACGTGCCCGTCTGCGCCGAGCGTGAAGGTGAAGAACGTCGTCCCGAGCTCGCGGTCCTTCCAGTGCGCGCGGAACGTGTCGTAGTTCCAGTGCTCGAGTGGACCGACGAAGTCCGGACCGAACGACGCGACGAGCGAATCGTGCTGCACGCGCACTGACACGGTGCCGTAGAGACTGTCGGCGTACGTTCCCGCGTAGCGATCGAGCGGGAGCGATGGGTGCGTGCCCGCGACGCGTGACTGCTCCACCTTTTGCTCCGCGGCCTTCCGTCGCGCGCTCGCGCTGTCGAAGAGTGCGTGCAGCCGCGTGCTCCAATCGGTGGGCGGCGCGTGCAGGTAGCGGTCGATCACCGCCCACATGAGCGCGTGCCGCAGCTCGGCGTGATCCTCGTTCTCGAAGATGACGACGCCCACGCGCTCCTCGGGGAGGAGGCCGACGATCGCGCTCATCCCATCGATGCTCCCCGTGTGCATGGCGACCTTGCGGCCGCGGTAGTCCTCGAGGAACCACCCCATCCCGTACGACGTGAAGTGCGCGTGCGTGAGCGGTGCGGTGGGGTAGAACTGCGACTCGCGGATGATGGTCTGCGGCGTGAACATCTCGGTGAATGCGGAATCGCTCACGAGCCGCTTCCCGTGCACGCGGCCGCTGTCGAGCAGGAAGCGGAGCCACTTCGTCATGTCGCTCACGCTCGAGTTCATGGCGCCAGCGGGTGCGATGTTGTCGAGGTTGCGGTAGGGGATGGTGCGCAGCGTGTCGTCGATGATGTCGTGCGGCGTGGCGACGTCGCTGCGGCCCGTGAGCCCCTCGAGGTCGGTGACGGTCTCCGTCATGCCGAGCGGCTGGAGGATGCGCGTGCGCACGAACTCGCCCCATGGCATCCCTGACGCCGCTTCCACCACGTGGCCCGCCGTCGCGTACATGATGTTCTGATAGTTGTAGCGCGAGCGGAAGCTCGACACCGGCTTGATGAAGCGCATGCGGTGCAGGATGTCCCCGAAGGTGTTGGCCGAGCCGAACCAGAGGAGATCGTCGTCGCCGAGTCCGCTGCGGTGGGTGAGGAGATCGCGCACGGTGAATTCGCGCGTGACCCACGGGTCGTACATCTCGAAGGTCGGAAGGTACGTCGTGACGGGGTCGTCCAAGCGCACCTTCCCTTCGTCGACCAGCATCGCGATCGCCATCGCGGTGAACGCCTTGGTGGTCGAGGCGTTGGCGACCATCGTGTGGGCATCGACGCGATCGGGTTTGCCGAGGGTGCGCACGCCGTACCCCTTTGCGAAGACGACGGAGTTATCCTTCACGATGGCGATGGCGAGCCCCGGGACGTGCCAGTCGCGCACCGCCTGATCGACGTACGCATCGAATCCGTCGAGCGGCTGGTCGCCGGAAGTGATTGCACCGCCGCTTCCCATGGCGCGTCCGGTGCTGCTGGTGCTATCGGCGCTGCTGCCGACGATGTCGCCAGTGCTGCTCTGCATGGTGCTTCCGACGACGCTCTCGATGGTGGCCGTCGATGCGCGGCGCTCGCGCTGGAGTCGCTTCGCGACCGCTTCGGCTTGCGCGAAGACGCGCAGCAGATTCTCTCCCGCGAGCTTGCGCAGATCGCCGTCGGACCAGCCGCGGCGCGCGAGCTCGGCGAAGAGGGCGGGGAACTCGGAGACATCCTCGAGCCCAACGACCGTCTCCGTGATGCCGTCGAGATCGCTTCCGATGCCGACGTGGTCGACGCCGGCGACGTTGCGCACGTGATCGATCACGTCAGCGACGTCGGTGATCGTCGCGTGCGGCTGTGGATGCTCGGCGCGCCACGCGGCGAACATGCGTGACTGCGCGGCGGTGTCGTCGGGGAACTTCTGCCGGGCGGCAGCGCGTGCGTCGCCGCGCGCGGTCTCGTACGCGAGCACCTTCGCCGACACGAACGATGGGACGAACGGCACCATGACGATGCCGCCGTTCACGGTGACGCGACGCAGGATGGAATCGGGGACGTTGCGCGGGTAGTCGACGAGCGCACGCGCGCCGGAGTGCGAGAAGATGACCGGCGCCTGGCTCACGTCGAGCGCGTCGCTCATCGTGCCGGGCGACACGTGCGCGAGGTCGACGAGCATACCGAGGCGGTTCATCTCGCGCACGACCTCCTTCCCGAACGGCGTGAGTCCGCCGTGGCGCGCGGAATCGAGCGCCGCGTCGGCCCAATCGGTGGTGACGTTGTGCGTGAGCGTCATGTAGCGGACGCCCAGGTCGTAATACGCGCGGAGCACGCCGAGCGAGTTGTCGATGGCGTGGCCGCCCTCGAGGCCGAGGAGGGAGCCGATCTTCCCAGCCTTGAAATCGCGGCGGATGTCGTCGGCGGTGAGCGCGAGGGCGAGGCGATCCGGATACTTCGCGATGATGCGGCGCGCGATGTCGATCTGCTCCAGCTGCACGCGCGCATAGCCGGGCACGTCGGTCACCGTACCGTTCGGCGCGTACGCTCCGACATCGCGCTCACCCGGTGTGTACACGGACCAGAACTGCGCGCCGACCATGCCGGTGCGGAGCCGCGCGAGGTCGGTCATCCCGCGCGTCGGGCGGCGGAGGTCGTACGCCTCGACGTCCATCGGTGTCTGGCTGTCCTCGCGGATCGCCCACGGGAGATCGTTGTGGCCGTCGATGAGCGGCGTCGAGTGCAGCACGCGAATCGCACGCTGCAGGTACGGATCGGTAGGCCGAGTGGATTGCGCGCGTGCGGCGATGGGCGCCGCTGCAGACAGGATGAGCAGCAGCGATGGAACGCGGGTGCGCAGATGCATGGCGATGTTGTGGCGAGGGAGAGAGAGAAGCGACGTGCAGGGCGGGGAAGGATGGCAGGGCGCCTCAGCGCCCTGCCTCCGTCGTCGAGGTGCGGGAGAGATCGATCATCCCGATCCGCCCGACCCCGCTCTCCGCGAGCCACAGCCGGTGTCGCTGCATGTCGCTCGCGATGTTGCGCACGACCGAACCCTTCGTGGGAATCTCGACCGTTTGCATCTGCTCGGTCTTCGGATCGAATGCCACCATCTTCCCGGTGATCGATTCGTTGAACCAGATGCGCCCGTCCGAGCCGATCGCGATGCCGTACGGGCGGCTGTTCTCGTCCGGCGTGGCCCACTCGCGCACCGCGCGCGTCTTCGGGTCGAGCATGCCGAGCTTGCCGCGCGCGTAGTCGGTGTACCAGACGCGCCCATCCTTGTCGACGATGAGCCGGCGCGGGCGCGCGCCGCTCTCGGGGAGCGGGATCTCGTGGATCGCGCCGGTGGCGGCGACGATGTGCGCGAGCTTGTTCGTGCCGAAGAGCGCGGCCCAGATGCCACCGTCCGGCGCGTTGACGAGACCGTACGGATGCGCGCGCGGAGTGGCGACCGGGAAGATCTTCACATCGCCGGTCGCGGGATCGAGCTCGCCGATGAGGTTCGAGCTCTGTGCCGTGAACCAGATCTTTCCGTCGTGCACGAGCGGCGTGTGTGGATCCCTCGCTTCACTCGGCAGCACGTACTCCTTGATCTTCCCGGTGCGCGGATCGAGCCGGCCGATGCGGCCGTTCGCGTTCCCGGTGTACCACACCATGCCATCGGGCGCGACGACGATGCCGTGCGGGCCGGAGCTCGGCGTGGGCGTCGGATAATCGGTGATCTTCCCCGTCTTCGGATCGAGGCGACCGATGTAGCTGTTCGCCTGATCGGTGTACCAGACGATGCCGTCCGCGCCCACCGCCGGATCGTGCGGGAACGCGCGCGCGCGCGGGATCGGGTACTCGACGATCGTGAGCGGGGACGGTGCGCGGAGCGTGTCGCGCTCGGCGGGCGTCGCGCCGCGCGATGTGATCGGTGCGAGACCGGGTACCAACAGCCCTGCGCACACGACTGCTGCGGCGGCGGATGCGATCCGCACGCGCCGGGGACGCCGAAGGATCATCGTCATACGCTCCCTCCGAGGATGCACGATTGGCGCAACGGGTCTCCGCGATAATGTGCGATGGCGGCGCGTGCCGGGCCAGTCCGCGCTGACGGGGACGCGGGTAGAGCGATCGATCGGAGCGACCACCCGGTCAGCGCGTTCGTCGCACCGTCACTTGCGCGACGATTTTCGACTCTGTCCCTGTCCTTGGCCCTGCCGCTGCTCGTCGTCAGGCACGACGCCGAGTGCCGTCGCGAGATCGATCTGGTGATCCTGCTCCTGCTTCACGATCTCCTGCAGCACTTCCGCGAGCGCGAACTCTCCGAGCTCTTCGGCCTGTCTGATGCGATCGCGATAGTGATGCAGCGTTTCGTCTTCCGCCCGCAGGTCGATCCAGAGCATCTCCTCGTTGTCGTCGGACACCTGCACGGGCTCCGGCTCGTGGACGGGATAGGCGCCGAAGTAATCCAGCTGCCGCGAGATGGCCATCGCGTGGTCCAGCTCCTGGTGGGCGTGCTGCTCCAGCTGCTCGGCGATGCTCATGTAGCGCGCGGTGTCGAGCTTCTGGCTGAAGATGACGTACTGGATGATGGCCCGGTACTCGCGGGCGAGATCCTCCTGCAGCCCTTCGATGAGCTGGTCCTTCGTGACGGTCGGTTGAGTCGCGGTCGCAGCCATACGGTCCTCTCGGTGTAAGGAGATGGATAACCGGGGCTACAGCAGCAGGAACCTTGCCCGGCGACTCGGGCGAGCGCGGAATTCGATCGCGGCGCTGTCTGGCGCACAGCGCCGACGATCGGCATCGTACACGCGAGCGCTCGTGTCGTGCACGCCCGCCAGTCTCGCCCCTTCCGGAGGATGACGTCATGTCACTCGACGACTCCACGCCCGCATCGAACGCGACGATCTTCACGGTGCTCGCGGACCGCGCGCGCCTCGCGCCGGACGGCCGCCTGGTCGCGTATGCCGGCGCCGGGATCCTCGGCATCGGCATCGTGCTGATCGTCCACCCGGCGTGGTGGCTGCTCGTCCTGCCGTGTCTCGCGTTCAGCGCCTTCGGTGTCTGGGGGATCGCCGACCGCATCGTCGCCGAGCGCGCGGCGGAGTGGAGTGCGAGCGCGGAGCATCGCATGCGCATCGCGGTGCTGACGGGCGTGAAGCGCAGCGCCGTGGTCATCGGGACGGTCGCCGGGGTCGGAACGTTCCTCCTCGTCGTCGCACTAGTCGTCGGGCCCTGGACGTTGTGATCCATTTCGATGAGGAGACGTGATGCAACGCTATGCATTTCTCGTAGACAGCTACCGCACGGAGCGACTGAAGACGTTGAGCGTCTGGTCGCTCGTCCCCGATGCGCAGATGACGTTTCGCCCCGAGCCGCGCGCGCGGACGCCGCATGAGCACATGGTGCATCAGTGTGTGAGCGAGGACACGTGGATGCGCACGATGCTGGGTGTAGACACCGGCCTCGCGCCGCTCCCCACGCAGGAGACGCGACTCGACTTCCTGCGCCACTACGCCGACGCCTCGGCGCGCCGCCTCGCGCTCCTCGAGCAGATGCCGGACGAATGGTTCGACGAGCCGACGACGTTCTTCGACGTCGAGCGCTCGCGCGCGTGGGTGCTCACGCGTCGCATGACGCACTCGGCGCATCATCGCGGGCAGCTCACGGCGTATCTGCGGCTGCTCGGCATCGACCTCTACTCGACGTACGGGCCGACGGCGGACACGGGCGGACTGTTCCAGCATCACGCGCCGGTCATCTACCGCTATCCGAACGTGACGGCGCTGCTCGAGGGCGAAGCGAAGGGCGGCGTCTTCCCGCCGCTACCCGGTCCGGGCGAGCATAGCCCCACTGAGCGGCCGAACGCGAGCGTGACGTGAGATTGGGACGACCGGCCCGCTCCGGGGTATGATCGCGTATGGCACACAAGGTCATCACACTCAATGTTCGCAATCGCGCGGGTGCGATCGCGCTGGCTGCTGTCGCGCTCGTGCTCGGTGGTGCGTTGCTCGCGTTCGGGCTGTTGCTGCTCGCGGGGCTGGTCGGGGCCGGCGCGCTCATCGGGGCGGGCGTCATGCTCTATCACAAGCTGACCGGGCGATGGCCGCGGCGGTTCGCCACGATGGGGTCGTCTCGAGCGACGCTCGACCCGGCGAAGGAAGTGTTTCCGCAGAGTCGTGCGGAGCGGCGGCTGCCGGGGTCGGAGATAGAGTAGGTGGGCGCGGCGCGAGAGTTCAGGGGGGCGGGAGCGCGCCCGAGTCAGGAGTGAGTCAGCAACCGTCGTGCAGGAGGAGGATCGCCATGGCGACGGAGCGGGGCGTCCGGGATTCGGGATCGGTGTCCGCGGCATCGGAGGCCGGGGCGAAACGCGCGCCGAACCCATCGACGGCGCGCAGCCATGCGTCGTCGTCCAGCTCCGATTGCACGAGCTCCTCGAGCATCCGCTCGGCGCCGATGCCGTAGGGGGTCGTGACGACCCGTTGCGCCCGCGAGACGAGCGGCGCGAGCAGCGCGCGGCGGTGATGCGGCGCCCGTGCGGTGATGGCCGCGATCCGTCGCATGGCCGCGTGGCGAGTGCGCGCGGCGAGCGGCGTATCGCTTCCAGCGGCGACGGCGGCATCCGCGTGCACGCACCATCGCTCGATCATCGCGAGCGCGTGGGCGCATGGCTCGTCCAGCTCCGGCAGCGCGTCGGGCGAGACGTCGTCTCCACATGCCGCGTGCACTGCTGTGAGCACGATCGATGGTGTGCGGGTCACGCGATCGTCGTCGAGCGCGGCCACGAGCACCGGTGCTCCGCGGTGGCGCAGCAGGGCGATGACGCCGCGACGATTGGAGCGGACGGCGGCGACATCGAGCGGCGCTTCTGCACGGATGCACCGCGGTTGTCCGTGTATGCCCGATTGTCCGTCGACGTCCGAGTGTCCGTGTGGGGTCGTGTGTCCGAACCCCTCCTGCTGTCCGCGCGTGGTCGATTGGCTGCGCGAGTCTGCACGTCCGTCTCGGCGTCCATCTGCGTCCCCCCATCCTGCGAGCGCCTGGTACAGCAGCTCGATCGTTCGTGCGGCGCTCGTGTCTGCCGGAGGCGGGTCCTCGCCGTCGTCTTCTTCGCACACGGTCGCGACGGAGGCGTCGGTAGCGATCGGCAGGATCGCGTGCGATATGCCGATCACGCGACCGGCGGCGCGCAGCTTCTCACGCAACCGCGCCTCCACCTGCATCATCGACTCTGTTGCGGCAGGCGGCGCGAAGACGTACACCGTCGTGCGCGCGTGGCG
>DASSNR010000130.1:0-15804 GCA_035687925.1 Gemmatimonadaceae bacterium
CACCCCCACCCCCCGCGCCGCCTGCGCGAAGGAGACGACGCCGCCCAGGTCGTCGTGATCGGTGAGCGCGAGCGCGCGAAGGCCCAACTCGTGCGCGCGTGTCACCAGCGCCTCGGGGAGCGAGGCGCCGTCCAGGAGCGAGAAGGCGGAGTGGCAGTGCAGCTCGACGTAGTCGCTCATGACGCAGGCGAAAGTGTAGCCGAAGAAATACCGAAACTATACAATACAGAACACGCGCTCACGCCGCTACTTTCACCGTCACCGCTACGCTTACCATGTCTCGATCAGGAGTGCTCGACGTGCACGATGCGCCATCGATCCGTTATGCCGGCGGTCAGCTCGACCGCGCTGGAGATCTCCGGAAGGATCCGGCATGGATGGCGGAGATGCGTGCGCGTTCGGATGCGCGTGTCGTCCCACTGTGGCACGACAAGAACCTCGTGCTCGGGATGCCGCGCGAGGGGGAGCCGTCGCACGACACGCCGTGCGCCGCGCGGTATCCCGTCGATGCACAGAGCGGCATCCTCGCCCTGGACGGCGCGTTCCCGTGGGCATTCCTCGGGCTCGATGGTGAGGCGCCCATCTTCACGGTCGATGTCTCCGACGCGAGCGACGAGCAGCTCGCGTCGCTCACGGCGAACGGCGCGGAGTTCGTGGACCTGCGGAAGGTCGGGATGCTGGTGAGCGCGAGCGACGCGGCGGTGCTCGCGTACGCGCGGGCGCTCATGGGCTGGCATCGCCGTCATCGGTACTGCGGCGCGTGCGGCGCAGCGACCGAGCCGTGCTACGCGGGGCACATGCGCCGATGCACCAACCCGGTTTGTCACATCGAGCATTTTCCGCGCACCGATCCGGCGGTCATCATGCTCGTGGAGCATCGCCCCGCGAACGGCGCGCCGCGCAGGGTTCTGCTCGCGCATAACCATCGATCACCCGTGCGCGCGTTCTCGACGCTCGCGGGATTCGTCGAGCCGGGGGAGACGCTGGAGGAAGCGGTGGCGCGCGAGGTGTGGGAGGAGGCGGGCGTGCGCGTCTCGGAGGTGACGTATCAGGCGACGCAGCCCTGGCCCTTTCCCTCATCGCTCATGATCGGCTTCCGCGCCGTGGCCGAGAGCGATGCCATCGCCATCGATCGCGAGGAGCTCGACGACGCGCGCTGGTTCACCGCTGCCGAGGTGGCCCAGTTCGGCGAGTGGGGCGATGGGACGGCGCGCTTCCAGCTTTCTCGCCGCGATTCCATCGCCCGCGCGCTCATCGATGCGTGGATGGCCGAGGTGCTGCGCGACTGATTGTCATCCCGAGCGTCAACGAAGGATCTGGCACTCTTGTCATCCCGAGCGAGAGCGAGGGATCTCGCTGATGGCCCGAGATTCCTCGCTGGCGCTCGGAATGACAGGTAGCCCGAGATTCCTCGCTGCGCTCGGAATGACAATCGCTGCGCTCGGAATGACACCGCGATCAGCTCGTCCGCACCTCACTCATCAGCCCGAACAGATTCTCCTCGCTGTCGCGAGCGATCGCGAGCCATACGTCGCGGTCGGGCAGTCGTGCCACGCAGTGCGGCGTGTCCACAAATTGCACGCCGCGCGCGGTGAATGTGCGGTGCGCCTGCTCGATGTCGTCCACCGCGTAGTAGAGGATGGACGCCCGCTGCTCGTCGCCGATCCCTTCCGGGCGCGACAGCATGAGCCGCACGCCGTCGCAGTCGAAGAAGGCGAGCCCCGGCTCGGCCGTGAAGAGGAGCGTCATGCCGAGCGTGTCGTGGTAGAACCGCGTTGCGCGCTCGATGTCCCGCACCGTGATGGCGATCTGTCGGATGCGACGGAGCCCGAATGCATCGGTCGTGGCCTGCGTGGTGGATGCCGCCATGAGAGTCTCCTCGTGTGGAGCGTACGTGATGCGGGATCGTTTCACACAGTACGGGCGGGACGCCCGCACCTACTCCTCAATCGTACCACCCGTGCAGGTACCACGCGCCCGTGTCACGGTCCAGGAAGATGAGAAACTCGCCCATCTCCCCTTCGCACCGCCAGTAGTCGCGATGGTAGGCGTCCTCCTTCCACCAGTGTCCCGATAATCGCTCAGGGCCCGTGGCGCGCACGATCACGGACCGACACTCGCGCCACCACATGCCGCACGGCGCGCCCGCGCTCCGCTCCACCTCGATCGGCTCGGGCATCTCGAGCAGCCGGAGCGCCAGGTGGCGCGCATCGACGACGAGCATCGCGGTCGTCCCTCCGGCTTCGGTGCCCGCGGAGCCGTCCACCGCATCGTCCGCTCGTGCGATCTCCACCCACGCACCCGCCTGATCCGGGCGATGCTCGTCGCGCGCCGTCGGTCGCACGACGACATCGGCGCCGAGCTCCGCGCGCAGTCGCGCGAGTGCGGCGTCCACGGCCGAGTGCTCGCGCCAGCTCGGCGCGAGGAGATCGCCCTGCTCGCCGGCTGCCGGCGCGGTGGCGGTGATGGCGACGGCGACGCCCGCCATCGGCGACTCGAGCGGCCATCGCTCGAGCAGCGCGCGGCAGTGCTCGAAGAGATGCGTGGCGCGCGCGACGGGGCGGGGGAGCCGCACTTCGCGCGTGACTGTGTGCGCGCCCACGCCGCGCGGAAGCGCGCTGCGCGCGCCGTCGAGCGTGAGCGTGATGGCGATCGCGGCGGCGGCGCGTCCATCGGCGGCGAGTCCCGTGACGAGCCGGTCGAGCGATGCGTGCACGAGAAAGAGCACGGGCTCCATCGTCTCGACCGGCGATGGCAGCTCGGCCTCCACGACTCGGCGTTGCGGGGGCGTCGCGAGCACGGGACGGCGCTCGTCCTCGCCGCGCGCGAGCTGCCAGACCGTGAGCCCCTCCGCGCCCCACCGCCGCTCCACATCCTCCGCATCGAGCGCGGCGATGTCGCCGACGGTCCGCAGGCCGAGCGCGGCGAACGTCTCGCGCAGCTCGTCGTCCATCGGGATGAGTGCGAGCGGTGCAGGAGCGAGATAGTGCGCGTCGCCGCCCGATGGGATGATGACGACATCGTGCGCACCGCGCCGGCTCGCCCATGTGGCGGCGCGCGCGGCCACGCACGAATCGGCGACGGCGACGCGGGCGCGCGGATGCCACGTGCGCGCGATCTCCAGCAACGCGTGCGCGAGCGATGACTCGCCGCCCAATCCATCGAAGCCGCTGGCGCCCACCCACCACACGCCCGGCTCGTTCGCGGCCGGCGTCACGCGCGGGCTCGCAGCGAGGAGATCGGCGGTCACCTGCGTGATCGCGCGCTCGAGCGCGATGTCATCCGGCAGCGTGATGCTCGGTTGCGTGACGCTTGGTTGCGTGACGCTTGGTTGCGTGACGCTCGATGGCTCGGTGGCGCTCGCCTGTGGGAGCGCTCCGGGCTCGCGACCGTGCGACACCGCGACGGTCGGGAACTTCGGGATGCGCACACAGGCGACGCGCCACACGGACGACATAGCTCACCTCGACGGTTCGACGGACTCCACCTTTCTCCACCGTGATCACCAGGGTCCCGCGCCCCGCCGAGCTGCTGCGGGGTCCTGCCTCGCACACCGAGCTGTTCGTGCGCGTGATCGCACGTCGTCGATGCTCCTGTCGCGGCGATGCGTGTGTCGCCGGCGTTCGTTCGACGCGCAATCGGAGCGCGCCGCCGACGCTCGTCGCACCGTGCTCGTCTTCGGCGGCGACGACCAGGGCGGCGTCGGCATCGCGCGCGAGGCGCGTGAGGCGCACGGCGACCTGTCGCGTGAGTGGCGGCGCGCCGTCGAGGATGACGAGCCCGAACGCGCCGCTCCGCAGCAGCACGTCCGCGCACCAGGCGCCCGCGGCCGGCGTCCGGGGGCGCACCATGGTGACACCGTGCGACGCGGTGCCGAGGTGCGCCCAGTCGCGCGGTGCGAGCGTGCGGCGCGCATCGATGTATGCGACCCACGTGCGCTGCGCGACGGTGTGCTCGACGAGCGTGCGGAGGAGCGTCGTCCTCCCGCTGCCGCGTGCGCCGAGGAGCTCGGTGAGCCGGCCGCGCGGCACGCCGCGCGCAGGGAGCGCCGCATCGAGCGCGTCGATCCCCGTGGCCAGCCCCGCGCGCTCCGGTGCGGCGGGGCGGAGCACCTCGGCGAGCTGCTGCTTGAGCGTAGCGAGCGACGTGGACATGTCGTGAGCGTGATGGAGTGCCGTGCGCTGCATGATCTGGCGGGCAGCGCAGAATCCAGGCCGCTACCGAACAAATACCGAAATAGGATGACGCAAACGCGCGCCGCGCGCAAGGCAGCCGAGCGGGGCGGGCGGATTCCGGCGGCCGCGGAGCGGATCGTGTGTCCTAGCTCACACTCCCCAGCTCCCCGCGCGAAAGGTTAGGCGGTGGCCCCGGCATGGGGTCTGGAGCTTGCAAGCAACAGAGCCCCGGGCCCGAACGGGTCTGCACGACTATAGTAGCAAGACGATCATAAATCAGGCAGGAGGCACCATGAAGTTGACCCTCGCGGCGGTGGCGGCCATGGTCATCATTCCCGGCATCGCGATGGCACAGCAGGACACGACCACACGTCAGGACACGACCACGCGTCAGGATACGGGCCAACAGGGCGTGACGACCGACACGTCCCGCGGTGCCGTATCCGACACCGGTATGAAAGGACAACAGGGCGTGACGACGGATACGTCGCGCGGTGCCGTGTCGGGCCACATGGCGCCCAACATGGGCCTCACCACCGATCAGGTGAAGCAGCTCCAGACGGCGCTCGATTCCGCCGGCTGCAAGGTCGAGGCGGATGGCCAGTTCGGGCCCTCGACCGACAAGGCGGTCTACTGCTTCCAGAACAAGGAGAACATCAGCGGCCGGAACCTCAACGAAGTGCTCCGCAAGCTGAACCTCGGCTTCACCGCATCCGATAGCTTGATGCCGAAATCGGGGAAGAAGGGCCACAAGATGGGTGGCATGGGGCAGGACACCAGCGCCATGCACCATGACACGAGCACGACCGTTCGTCGGCCATGACGTCACTCCTGCGCGACCGCATCCCGCGAGCGGCACCACGCGCTCGTGCGATGCGATGACGTCGTCGATGCACGATCGGGGAGAGTGTTCACTCTCCCCGATCGTGCATCAGCACCCTACGCTCCCACGCCCATCGTCGACCGGTAGAGTGGTGATCGGTGCGATAGTTGCAACGTATGATGCGGGGACATACACCTGCGCTGGCGACAGAGCGCGTTCATCCGTTGGCTCAAGCCTTCCACAGCATACGGTCACAGGAACAAGGTATGCGGACACACAGTGACGGCTGGATCGCAGAGGAGTTGCGGCGGGAGATATCAACCAATGCCCTGAATCCCTGATGGAACTGGCAATTCTTCCAGCCGCAAGACGCTCCTGAGCCTGGACGTCTTGCCTGCCGCGTTTCGGACGGGGACGGGACGCACGGAGAAGGGGGAGCAACTATGGACAATCAGATTGGAGTGACGTACACGGGCGATCACACGAGGACTGCTGTCGAAGCTAGCTCGACGGGTGAAGCGATCGCTGGAGCCGCAGCGGTCGTCCTTGGTATTCTGGGGCTGATCGGCCTCCTGCCCGGCGTACTGGCGTCCATCGCATGCATTGCGGCGGGAGCGGGGTTGCTGCTTGCCGGCGGAGCCATCGCGGGACGCTTCTCGCGCATAGCCAACAACATCGAGCCGAATCGGCCACGGCAGGAAGTGACAGGGAGCCTGGGGATGGAAGCGCTCGCCGGCGCCGCCGGTGTGGTGCTCGGCATCCTCGCGCTGCTCGGCGTTGGGACGATCGCTCTGCTCTCCATCGCGGCCATCGTGCTCGGTGCTGGGCTCATCATGGCGGGTGGCGCCCGGTCGCGTCTCGAGACCTTCTCGCATCAGCGGAACCTGGTGACCGGTGAAGGGCGGGCGATGGAGGACGTCGTCTACGTCTCGAGCGGCTCCGACATTCTCATCGGTGTCGGCACCATCGTCCTTGGTATTCTCGCGTTGAGCGGCATTGCGCCCCTCACGCTGAACCTCATCTCGATGTTGGCGATCGGTGCCGCCATTCTGCTCGGCGGTTCGACGATCGCAGCCCGGGTCTTCAGCCACTTCGGTTGATCGCTGGTCCAGGCACAGGACCCACGCGGCCCCACCACTCGGAGCAGATGAGTGGCGGGGCCGTGCTGCTTCCCCTCCGTGCGTGATCGTGCGACGGCGGAGCGCTGGACGTCCAGCGCTCCGCCGCTCTGCATCCAGCCTCACGGCCGCCAAGTCGGCCGCCCCTCGTCGGCGCTGTCCGAGTTCACCTGCGTGATGTTCTTCGTGGCGAGGTCCATCGTGAACACCTGGAAGTGGCCCGTCTTGTTGCTGTAGAGGGCGAGTGTCTTCCCGTCGGGTGAGAACCTCGCGCCTTCGTAGTCGGCGCTCGCGTCCGACGTGAGCGCCGTCGGGTTCGAGCCGTCCGCGTTCATGGTGAAGAGCGCGTAGTGCCCGCTCGACTGCCTCGACTGGTAGACGATCGTCTTCCCATCCGGCGACCACGCGAGCACCTCATCATCGGTCCCGTTGCTCAGCTGCTTGAGGTTGCTGCCGTCCGCGTTGATCACCCAGATGTTGTACTGCCCGCTCTGCCGCGATTGGAACGCGACCATGTTGCCGTCCGGCGACCACGCGGGACCGGTGGCGAGCGCCAGCGAATCGAGGACGCCGGCCGTGTCGGTTCCCGTGCCGGGCTCGGTCATGTGCGTGAGCTGCGTCTGGTTCGAGCCATCGGCGTTCATCACCCAGATCTGCGCGTTCCCGCCGCGCGTCGAGGCGAAGGCGATCTTCGTCCCGTCCGGCGACCACGACGACACGCCGTCTTCCGCCGCGTCGGTGGTCAGCCGCACCTGGTTCGAGCCGTCGGCGTTCATGACCCAGACGTCGAGATTGTTCCCCTGGAAGCGCGTGAACGCGATCTTGGCACCGTCCGGTGAGTAGTCGGCGAAGCCCTCGAAGGTCGTGTCCGTCGTGATCTGCTTCAATCCGGAGCCGTCTTCCTTGATCGTGTAGATGTCCGAGTTCCCGGCGGCGTCGGACTCGAAGGCAAGCGTGCGCGCGCCGCACGTCACGGTGAACGTCACTTGCGCCGTGGCGTTGGCCGTCACGTCCACCGAGGTCGGGGCCTGCGTGACCGAGCAGTTGCTCGCGACTCCCGACAGCGTAATCGTGTGGCTGCCCGCGCTCACGCCCGCGATCGTCGTCGTGTCCGAGCCGCCGATCACCTTCGCCTGGCCGCCATCCACCGCGACGCTGTACCCGTTCGGATCGAGATGCTCGCCGCTCGACGTCGTGGTGACGTGAATGCTCCCGGCGGCCGTGGCCGTGCACGTCACGTTGAACGTCACCTTCGCCGTCGCCCCCGCTTCGACGGTCACCGTCTGCGGATTCTTGTCCGCCGTACAGTTGCTCGCGAGTCCGCCGAGCGTGACGGTGTGGCTCCCCGCCGCGAGGTCGTTGATCGTGATCGTCGCCGATGCGTCGATCGCTTGCGTCGATCCATTGTCCACCGAGACCGTGTAGCCATCGGCATCGATGTCCTGGCCGGTCGAGGCCGCCGTGACCTGCAGCGTGCCGGTCGACGTCCCGGTGATGGATTTGTCCTTTCCGCACGCGCTGATTGCCAGAATTGCTCCCCCAGCGAGCAGTGCGCGCGCGAACGTTGCGCGAGCGAGCTTCGGCGACATGATTGCTCCGTGAAGTAGAGGCACGAGGCCAGAATGAAAGCGGGCGCCGTTGATGATCGAGCGCTCAACGGCGCGACACAGAACGGATGACCGGCATGTCAGTTTTCGTGCCACCACTCGACGCCCGCTCGCGCGCGCGCCGTCCAGGTGTGACCTTTGACCGCATGCACGCCGAGCACGCGATCCGTGCGCCGCGCCGTCGCGGGCGCGCCATCACTTCCGCCTGATCCCGGACTCCACGATGACGCCCATGGTCGATGATGTTGTCGCGTCCCCGCGGGGTTCTGTCGCGCGAGCGCCGCGTGTCGCGCTCGCGATTCTCACGCTCATCAACCTCCTCAACTACCTCGACCGCTACGTCGTCGCCGCGGTGGCCGAGGCGCTAAAGCGATCGCCGCTGCACCCGAGCGATGCGCAGATCGGGCTGCTGCAGAGCGGGTTCATCGTCGTCTACATGCTGGTCGCGCCGGTGTTCGGCGCGCTCGGCGACACGCGCTCCCGCACGCGGCTCATCGGCTGGGGGATCGCGCTCTGGAGCGTCGCCACGGCGCTCGGCGGGCTCGCGTGGAGCTACCTCTCGCTGCTCGGCGCACGCGCACTCGTGGGGATCGGCGAAGCCGCGTACGCCACGATCGCGCCCGCGCTCCTGGCGGATCTCTTTCCGCTTCGACTCCGCGCGCGTGCGTTCGCGATCTTCTTCGCGGCGACGCCGGTGGGCGCGGCACTCGGCTACGTGCTCGGCGGCACCGTGGGCGCGCAGTTCGGGTGGCGCGCGGCGTTCCTCGTGGCGGGCGTGCCGGGGCTCGTGCTCGCCGTGTTCGCCTTCCTGCTGCACGATCCGCCGCGCGGCGCGCACGATGGTGCCGGCGTGGACGCGACGCGCCCGAGCGGAGCCGCGCACGCGACGCCCACGCTCGGCGCGGCGTCCGATGTCCACGCACGCCCGCGCGGATGGCGCGCCTACACCTCGCTGCTCCGCAATCGGCGCTACGTGGTCACCGTGCTCGGTTACGCCGCCTACACCTTCGCGCTCGGCGGCATCGCGTGGTGGATGCCCGCATTCCTCGAGCGCGTGCGCGGGCTCTCGCCCATCGTGGCGACGCGGAACTTCGGGTTGATGGTGGTGGTCACCGGATTCGCGGGGACGTTCGCCGGCGGGTGGGTAGCCGACTACTTTCTGCGCTACTCGCGGCAGAGCTATCTGTGGGTGGCGGGGCTCACGACGCTCGCCGCGGTCCCGCTCACCGTCGTGGCGTTTTCTGCGGCGGCACCGTCGGCGTTCTGGCTCTCGCTCACAGTCGCCGAGCTGCTACTGTTTGCGTCGACGGGGCCGATCAACTCGGTGGTGGTCGATGTCGTGTCGCCGACGATGCGCGCGAGCGCGATGGCGCTCAACATTCTCGCGATCCATGTGCTGGGCGATGTGCCGTCGCCCTATCTCATCGGCCTCATCTCCGATCGCTCATCGCTGCAACACGCGGTGATGATCATCCCCATCGCGTTGCTCGTCGGCGGTGTGATCTGGACGGTGGCGGCGTGGTCGGGACCCGGAGCTCGGGGCTCGGCGCTCGCCCCGGTGCGTGGAGCATAGTGCGGATGCGTCGTCGGGGCTCTTGCACTTTTCGCCACAGTGATTATCCCTCGGTGTCGAGTTCCGAATGACCATAGCCGTGAGATCCTCATGAACAAACCCGGCCGACTGATCGGCATTCTCGTCGTTCTTGCGCTCGCCGCGTTTCTCTTCTGGTCCACGCTCGCGTCGCAGAAGGCGAACTGCCGCGTGTGCGTCGCGTTCAACGGTGGACAGAACTGCGCGTCGGCCTCCGCGTCATCCACCCAGGAGGCCCGTCGCTCCGCGCAGGCCACGGCGTGCGGCACGCTCGCGCACGGCATGGCCGAGTCGATCAACTGCGGCAACGCGCAGCCGATCAGTGCGGAGTGTGAGGGAGGGTGAGGCAGATGTGAGCTGTGAGCTCTGAGCTTTGGGTTGTGAGCCGGCTGTGAGCCAGAGGCGTGCTCGATCTCCGTGCTCAGAACCCAGCCCACAATCCAAAGCTCAGAGCTCACAGCTCACAGCTTCATCTCCCTGCCGTCCGCCGGGTCCAGATGACGATCACGCCGCAGTGGGCATCGGTGCTCGTCATGAACTGCGGGGGCGTCTCTGCGGGGCCGCGGTAGATCTCGATGGCCTCGATGTCTTCAGGTCTCATGAATTCATCGAGGCCGCCAGGACCGGGCACCCATGAGCGACCGTCCAGGAAGTAGGCGGGCGCGCACGTGCCGTTGCCGTGGAAGTACAGAGGGTCCTTGTGGGGCTCATCGGGGCGGTGATTGCGTGCGGCTGCGATGGAATCCGTCAGTGCCGTGCCGGAGCGCGGGAGGCTGTCGCGCTCGAACGACTGCAGCTGCGCCGTTGCGCGCCCGATCTGTATCACATAGCTGGCTCCGCCGCGAAAGCCGTCCGTCGATTGCAGGTGGATGCCGGGGAGCCCGCGGAACAGATCCGTCGCCGAGCCGTTGCTTCGCTGCTCGATCTGCTTCCGATCGAGAAAGATGCCGTTGCCGCCGGCGCGCCGCTGCTCGAACCCCTCGAGCCAGGTGCGTCGCTGACCCGTCACGTGCACGGTGTGGAGCACGGCGACCTGTTTGCTCATCGGCGCGTTGGCATCGGCGGTGGGCGTGGCGCTCGTGCGCGTCGTGTCACGTGTCGCACTGCGGCGTGCCAGTCGCGTCGCCGCCTGCCTGGCCAATGACGGAACGGCGAGCGCAACCGACGTCGTGTCTCCCAGCGTGGCCGCCACATCGCGTCCCGGCACGAAGACGCCGAGCGAGTCGAGCCGCGGATGCGTGAGGGCGATGGTGTATCTGCCGGCCGGAAGCCCGGAGAGCGTGAAGCGCCCGCTGTCGCCGGAGACCGTCGCGTACTCCGTGCCCGACAGGAACACCTTCGCGCCCGGCATCGGTGCACCGGTGCTGCTGTCGAACACTGTGCCCGTGATCGTCGCGCGCTCGGCGCGTCTGCCCGGTGCGCCGCCAGCGACTCCCACACTCGAGAGGACTTCGCCCCCAACCTCGTGGATCCCGCTCAGCGCTTGCGCTGTTCGCTGCTCCTCGCTGGCGTCTGCGTCTGCGCGCCCGCCTGAGAGATCACGGAAGCGATCCGTGGACGCTGTGATGATCGGTGTCTTGATCGACCATCGCTGGATGATCCACGCGCCGGTCGGCATCTGGCGGAACTCGATGTGGCCGCCGAGCTGCTTCTCCACGCCGCGCGCGGCGGTCGTCGCCCAGCCGGAGCCCTGCGTGATCGGAGGCGGGAGGTGCAGGCCCGTGTAACTGAAGTCCATGGAGCGGAGCGCGTCCGTCTTCGGATCGAGCCAGAGCACACCGCGGACATCGGGTAGCTTGCGCCCCGAGCTCGGCTCGAACGCCAGACCGATGAGTCCCTTCGTGTCGCCCGAACCCTGCTCGGGTCGCAGACAGTGTGTGTCGAGGAACGCATCGGAGAGCAGGACGCTGGCGTCGGGTGCGTAGTACCAGGTTGCGCCGTCGGGCTTCGTCTGCACGTACCCTCCGCTCGCGAGCTGTGCCGCAGGGAGACTCACGAACGGCGTTGCGCTGAAGCCCGATGTCTCATGCTGCTGCTCGCGCGTCACCGCCTGCGTCCGCGGATCGAGATCGCGCTCGTATTCGCGGAGCGTGACGCGCATGCGGTGCTGCTGTTGCGTAATCGCGTTCGCGTCGAGCGCGGAACGCACCGCGTTCCAGAGCGTGAACGCCTCCGCTCCCTCGTCCGGGCGCACGATGCAGCGCTGCGCGCCACTCACCGTAACGGTTGGCAGAGTGACCGGTGCGAGCGACGCGGCCACCTGATAGGGCATCGTCTGCCCGGCGGCGAGCGACAGCGCGGGTGTGGTGACGCTTGCCAGGCCGGTGCGCTCGATGCGCAGCGTGTATGTGCCGGGCGCCGGCGCCTTCAGCAGAAATCGTCCCGCGGAATCCGAGAGCGTTCCCGCCACCTGCGCCCCCTTTGCATCGAGGAGCAGAACAACGGCGCCGCCGACAGGCTGGTTGGTACCTCGAGCGACGACGGCTCCGCGCACGGCCTGCGCCGAGAGGGTGGACGCGCCGAGCACGCACGAACACAGGGCGCGAAGGAACGTGCGCATGGTCCGCATGGCAGCCCTCCGATCGCGATCTCGACCGAGATCGCCCGCATGTTCGATGCCGTGGTAAAGCAGAGAGCAGAAAGCAGAGAGGAGGAACGGCCGCAGGGATGGCGATCCATCTACCGCGCTCGCTCCCCTCTCGTTTCTCCTCTCTGCTGGCTGCTCTCTGGTTTTGTGCTCTCTGCTTTCTGCCGTTACACTAGATCGGAATCCTCAACCTCGCCTCGCACCCTCTCGCATCGCGTCGATTGGCGAGCGTGAGCGTCCCGCCGTGCGCTTCGGCGATCTGGCGGCTCAGGGCGAGGCCGATGCCCGAGCCGTTCGGCTTCGTCGTGAAGAAGGGGACGAAGAGGTTGGCCGTGTCGGAGAGTCCCAAGCCTTCATCCTCCACCCAGAGCTCGAGTGTGGAGTCGGCGGTGGTCCAGCCGACGTGCACGCCCCCTCCGGTTTCCATCGCCGCGTCGGCGCCGTTGCGCACCAGGTTGATGAGGAGCTGATCGAGCTGGTCGCCGTCGGCGTGGATGCTGATGTCCGGGCCGGGGACGATCGTGACGGGGAGCCGCGTCTCGAGTCGGACCACACGCTCCACCCATGCGCACACACCGAGCGGCGCGCGCTTGGGGCGTGGCAGTCGGGCGAGGAGCGCATACGAGGACATGAAGCGGCTCAGCGCCTCGGAGCGTCCGGCGATCACGCTGAGCCCCTGGCGCACGTCTTCCTCCCAGTCGGCGGCGCGACGCTCGCGCGACATCAGGCCCTGCAAGCTCCCCGCAATCGACTTGATCGGCGTGAGGGAGTTGTTGATCTCGTGCCCGAGCACGCGCACGAGACGCTGCCACGCCTGTCGCTCTTCCTCGCGCAGCGCGCGACTGAGATCGGTGATGACGAGGAATTGGTGGCGGCGTCCACCCTGGCGGAACATGCCGCGTCGCACCTCCCATCGTCCCGCGCGACTCGGGAAGGTGGCGTCGAACGTGCGCGCGTCCTCGCTGCCGTGCAGGTACTCGGCGAGCCCGAGCCCGGCGGACGTCCGGCCGAGCAATCGCTCGGCGGTCTCGCCGAGGAGACGCTCGCCGCCGCGATTCACGAGGCGCAGCCGATACTGCTCATCGAAGGCGAAGATAGCGACGTCCACCTCCGACATCACCGCACGCAGCAGTGCGGTTGCCTCGAGTGCGCCGAGTCGCTGATCGCGCAGCGTCTGCCCGAGCATGTTGACCTCGAGCAGCGCGAGGCCCAGCGCATCGTCGCTGCGTGCGCCGCGTGCGCGGATGGAGAAGTCGCCCTCGCGGAGCGCGGCGAGCATGTTGGAGATCGTTTGGAGCGGACGCACCACACGCTCGAGGAGCGTGAGCGTGAGCCCGAGCCAGAACGCGGCGATGAGGACGGTGAGCGTCCACTGCAGCCGCGTGGAGTAGTCGCCCGTCCAGAGGAGGAGGAGCGCGATGCCGCTCCCGGGCAGCCCCGTGAGGAATGCAAGTCCGAGGACGCGGCGCTCGTAGTGTCGCGCCGCAGGCCGGCGAGCGTCCTCGTCAGAGTCCATGAGCGGCGAGCCGGCGGTACAGCGCGCTGCGGCTCAAGCCGAGGGCTTTCGCGGCCTGACTCACGTTCCCCTCGTAGCGCGTGAGCGCCTTCTGGATGAGGAGTCGCTCCATCTCGTCGAGCGTGAGATCCTCGAGTCGCGGCGCATTCGGCGTGCTCGCCGAGCGGAGCCCCAGGTCGCCGACGCGCACGAGCTCGCCCTGCGCGAGGAGGACGGCGCGCTCCACCGCATGATCGAGCTCGCGGATGTTCCCCGGCCACGGATGATCGAGGAGCGACTGCATCGCGCCGAGGTCGAAGCCGGTGAGCGGCTTGCGATAGCGATCGGCGTGCCGGCGCAGGAAGTACATCGCGAGCTGCGGGATGTCTTCGCGCCGCTCGCGGAGCGGCGGCAGATGGATCTCGATCGTGTTGAGCCGGAAGAGCAGGTCCTCGCGGAAGCGGCCGGCGGCGACTTCGGCGCGCAGGTCGGCATTCGTCGCGGAGAGGACGCGCGCATCCACACGCCGCGCGCGCGACGCGCCCACCCGCTCCACTTCGCCCGACTGCAACACGCGCAGCAGCTTGGATTGCAGATTGAGCGAGACGTTCGCGATCTCGTCGAGGAAGAGCGTGCCGCCGTCGGCCAACTCGAAGCGGCCGATGCGGTCGGTCTTTGCGTCGGTGAATGCACCGCGCACGTGGCCGAACAGCTCGCTCTCGAACACGCCCTCGGAGAGCCCGCCCATGTCGACGGCGACGAACGATTGCTGCGAGCGCGGCGACACCGCGTGCAGCCAGCGCGCGACGAGCTCCTTCCCCGTGCCGTGCTCGCCGGTGATGACGACGTTCGCATCCGATGGGCCGACGCGCTCCATCAGCTGCAGCACGGGCTGCATGCGCGGCGAGTCGGCGATGATGCGCGGCATGCCCTCGGAGCGGAGGAGGCGGTTCTCATCCTCGAGCCGCTGTGCCTTGCGGATGGCGCGCCCCAGCTCGAGCTGTGCATTGAGCGTGGCCATGAGGCGCGCGTTGTCCCACGGCTTCTCGATGTAATCCCACGCGCCGCGGCGCATCGCCTCGACGGCGCTCTCGACGCTGCCCCACGCCGTCATCACGACGATGGGGAGCGTCCAGTCGAGCGCCTGCAGTCGCGGCAGGATCTCGAGCCCTTCCTTTCCCGACGTGGTGTCGCGCGTGTAGTTGAGATCCATGAGCAGCGCGTCGAAGTCCTGCGTCTCGACGGCGGCGATGATGGCCGCCAGGGAGCGCGCCGTCTCGATCTCGAAGCCTTCGCCCTTGAGCAGGAGGCGGAGCGCCTCGAGGACGTCGGGCTGATCGTCGGCGATGAGCAGACGGGGAGCTCGGGGCTCGGGGCTCGAGGCTCGTGACTCGGTCAGGTGAGCGCTCGCCGTCGGATGAGCGTGAACGCTCCGGGAAGCGCTTGAGGAATCGGTGTGATGCTCGTCCATGTCGAGGTCGCTGAGTGCTGCGGAGGCCGTACGCGTCGCAGGCATGGGACTTCGCTCCATTCGAAGTTATCGACGTGCAGTACGGTGACAGAAGGGCTCGGTGCCGCTCGGCGGCGGCGCGGCGGCTACGACCGGCCGTTGCCCACCGGCACGATGCGGACATCGCCCGACGACGTGCTCGTCTCCACGTGCGCTGACCCGTCGCCGATCTTCGCGACGAAGCGATGATCGCGATGCGTGAGCACCTGCATGGCGAGCCCCGAGTCGTCCACGTTCACGTCTCCGCTCCCGGTCGATGCATCGAACGACAGGCCCGCCGACGGTGGCACGCGCACGGTGATGTCTCCGGAGCTGGACGAGAGATGCACGGCTTTCACGCCGGACGCGAGCGCGACGTCGATGTCGCCGCTCGAAGCGCTGGCCGTCAGGTCGTCAACGCGCGAGCTGTCGAGACGAACGCCACCCGAGCTCGTCGTCACGGCGAGTTGCCCGAGCGTGAGTCCGGCGGCCCGTACGTCCCCGGACGAGCTCTGCACGGTGGCCCGCGTCGCGCGCGCATCGCGCAGCCCGATGTCGCCGGATGACGTCTGGATCATGAGGTCATCCTGCGCGCCCGTCAGCGACACGTCGCCCGAGGATGTCTGCACGTCCACGGGGCCGAGGACGCGCGCGAGCGTCACGTCACCCGAACTGCTGCGCACGCGGACGGGGCCGTGCATCTCCTGACCATGCACGTCGGCGACCATCACATCGGCCGTGACCTGACCGTTCACGTTTGCAGCGTTGACGATCCCCGCCGCGAGGTGCACGGTCACCGCTTTCCCCTCGGGCACTTGCACCTGACAGTCCGCGCGCGCGTCGATGTCGCCACCGCGTGTGGAGATGCGGATGCGCTGGCCACCGTCTCCGCCGAAGGTGCCATCATCGTTCACGCGCA
>DASSNR010000165.1:0-2547 GCA_035687925.1 Gemmatimonadaceae bacterium
CGATTCCCGGCTCGCCGCCGATGAGCACCATCGAGCCCGGGACGATTCCGCCCCCGAGGACGAAGTCGAACTCGCCGAGTCCGGTCGTCCAGCGCCGCGACTCGGAGCCCTTCACCACTCCGAGCTTCGACGTGGTCGCGACGCTGCCGCCGTGCGCGAGCGTCGCCGTTCCACCGCGCCGCCGCGCCGCGGATGATGCGGGCGCAGGCGCGGCCGTCTCCTCGACGAGCGTATTCCACTCCATGCACACGTCGCAGCGGCCGGCCCACTTGGGGTGCTCGGCGCCGCACTCGGTGCAGCGATAGACGGTGCGAAGCTTCGGGCTCACGAGATACGACTACTCGAAATGCTGGTGACTCAGGATGCGGGCGTTGGACGCGCGCTGTAATTCTCGAATCGTGTATACGCCTTGTGAAAGAAGAGGTTCACGATTCCTGTAGGCCCGTTGCGTTGCTTGCCGACGATCACTTCCGCGCGCCCCTCGATGGAGTTGCCGTCCTTGTCCACGGGTCCGTCGTACATCTCCTGCCGGTAGAGGAACATCACGAGATCGGCGTCCTGCTCGATCGCGCCCGATTCGCGGAGATCGGAGAGTTGCGGCCGCTTCTCCGTGCGTTGCTCCGGTGCACGTGAAAGCTGCGACAGCGCGACCATCGGCACGTTCAGTTCCTTGGCGAGCGCCTTGAGCGAGCGCGAGATCTGGCTGATCTCCTGCTGCCGGCTCTCGGAGTTCGCCGGGCCCTGGATGAGCTGCAGATAGTCGACGATCACCAACTCCACCCCCGCGTCCGCCTTGAGGCGCCGAGCCTTGGAGCGAATCTCCAGCAGCGTGATCCCCGCCGTGTCATCGATCCAGATGGGCGCCTGGTTGAGCACGCCGGCCGCACGCGCGATGCGGCCGAAGTCATCGTCCCGCAACATCCCCTTGCGCAGCTTCTGCGCATCGACGCGCGCTTCGGCCGTGAGCATACGCTGCACCAGAGACTCTTTACTCATTTCCAGCGAAAAGATCGCAATCGGAATATTGCGTTCGATCGCAGCGTATTGCGCAATGTTGAGGACGAACGCCGTCTTCCCCATGGACGGACGCGCGGCGATGATGACGAGGTCGGCGCGCTGGAACCCCGAGGTCATCTCGTCGAGATCGCTGAAGCCGGTCGGCACGCCGGTGATCGTCTGGCCGCCCTTCTGGAGCGACTCGATGCGCTCCATCGTCGGCCACATGAGCTCCTTGATGCGCGTGAAGCCCTGCGTGCCGCGCTGCTGGCTCACCTGGAAGATTTTGTGCTCGGCGTCGTCGAGCAACTCGGCCGCCGTCATCTTCCCCTCGAACGCCTCGGAGACGATCGACGTCGATGTCTCGATGAGACGACGCAGCAACGCCTTCTCGCGGACGATCTTCGCGTGGTACTCGACGTTGGCGGCGGTGGGCACCGCGTCGACGAGGAAGCCGATGTAGTCCTTCCCTCCGCTCTGCTCGAGCTCGCCGCGGCGCGAGAGCTCGTCGGCGAGCGTGAGCGGATCGACCACGTCGCCCCGCTCCGAGATGGCCACCATCGCGCGGAAGAGGCGCCGGTGCGCCTCGCGGTAGAACATCGTGTCGTCCACGTACTCCGTCGCGCGCAGGATGGCGTCCTGATCCATCAACATCGCGGCGAGCACGGCCTGCTCGGCGTCCTCCGAGTAGGGAGGGCGCCGATCGCGGTAGGCGTCACGCGCTGGCGTTATCGAGTATTCGGCGGGCGAGCTGGACATCTTCCCAGGTGGGTCGCTTCCAAGCGGGGTTGCGGAGGAGAGCAGCCGGGTGGTAGGTGACGACCACCGGGATGCCGTGATAGCGGTGCACGGCTCCGCGCAACTTGCCGAGCGCGAGCTTGGTATCGAGGAGCGACTGCGCGGCGAAGGTCCCGAACGCCAGAATGACCTTGGGCCGAATGAGCTCGATCTGCCTGACGAGATATGGACGGCACGCGGTGACCTCGTCGGGCATCGGATTGCGATTACCGGGCGGCCGATGCTTGAGGACGTTGGTGATATAGACGTCCTCGCGCTTCAAGTTAATCGCCGCCAGGATTTTCGTCAGGAGTTGACCGGCCGCGCCGACGAATGGACGGCCGGTTTCGTCCTCCGTGGCGCCTGGCGCTTCGCCCACACACATGAGCTCGGCGTGCGGATTTCCTTCGCCCGGCACCGCGTGCGTGGCCGTCTTGTAGAGCGGGCACCGCGTGCACGTCTCGATCATCGCCGCGATCTCCTCGAGCGAGCTCGCGCGGGAGATCGGGCCGCCGAAGAGCTCGCCCTCGTCGGCGTTGACGACGAGTCCCGAGGGTGCGGCCACGCCGCGTGTTGACGGCGCAGCATTGGACGCGGGCGCCGCTGGCTCAGTGTCGGGATGCTCGTGCCCGCCCCGTTCACTCGGAGCCGGATCGCGCGGCGTGGGTTCGCCGGACGAGAGCGGTTTGTTGCCGGATGAGGCGAGCGTGCTGCGCCAATCGAGGTCCGCAGCCGTCACCGGGCGTTCACGCGCGACGTCGGGCGCGGCCGGGT
>DASSNR010000180.1:0-2766 GCA_035687925.1 Gemmatimonadaceae bacterium
ACCGTCAGGAGCTCAAGCAGAAGGTGTTGGACGAGCTCGATCACGGGGAGAAGAAGTTCCTCATCGATTTCAGCCAGACGGGCTACATCGACAGCTCAGGGCTCGGCGTGCTCGTGTCGCTCTCGAAGAAGATTCGCGAGCAGGGCGGGGAGCTGCGCCTCGCCAACCTGAACGATGACCTGAAGACGCTGTTCGAGCTCACGAAGCTCGACACGCTCTTCCAGATCGCGGACACCCGGGAGCGCGGGTTGGCCAGCTTCTAGCGACGTGGGATCAGGCAATGGGAATCAGGGGTAGAGTGGAAGGGGCCCGCGACATCGCCCGTTACTCCTGATTCTCGTTCCGCGTCCAGCGTTCGCAAGCGCCTCGTGCCACCATCACGCATGCCGAGCGTTCCACCCGACTCCGATCTGCCGCGCCCGCGCCAAGTCCGCGCGACCATTGAGCTCGAGATCCCGAGCGATGTGCGCTACATCGAGCGGGTCGTCGAACTCGTCACGCGGCATTGCCAGGATCTGCACTACGCCCCGCGCCTGTGCGCGCTGAATGTGCGCGTCGCGCTCACCGAAGCGCTCTCGAACGCGATCCTGCGTGGCAACAACGAGGAGCCCGACAAGCACGTCTACGTGCGCGCCGAAGTCACATCGCAGCAGCTCGTGCTCGAGGTCGTCGATGAGGGCTCGGGCTTCGACATCTGCAAGTGCCTCGTCGACCCCACACGCCCGGAGAACCTCTTTCGTGAGGAGGGACGCGGACTCTTCCTCATGTCCAAGTTGATGGATCGCGTCGAACGATACACCGACCACGGCAACGTGGTGCGGATGACGCTCAACAGTCATGACTGAGCTGCCGGGAGTGCTCGCGGCGTTCCTCGACGCTACGGGGTGCATGGTCTCGGTGTGGGCGAAGGACGAGGATGGCCGGGCGCCGGTGCGACTCGCCGCAGCGCCGCGCGACGGGCCCTGCGACGGCGCGCCCCCGCTGAGGAAGGGCGCACCGTACCGCGTGGACTCTCCCGACGGGAACATTCTCGTTGCACCGATCCCGGGTCCACGCCGCGTCTGGATCGCCGTCGGTCCATGCGCCGACGCGACCGACCCGCTCGACCGCTACCTGAAGTTCCTCCTCCCCGTCGTCTCCCAGTACCTCCAATCCACCCTCGAGGTCGAGCACGCCGCCAACGAGCTCGCGGAGCGGTACGAGGAGATCAATCTCCTGTACACGATCACCGAGATCCTCGGGCGCACAGTGTCGCTCGAGGAGGCTGCGGCGACGATCCTGCGGGAGATCTCGGAGACGGTCGGCGCGCGGCGCGGCTCGATCCTCGTGCACGACCGCGTCACGGATACGCTGCAGGCGGTGGCCGCGCTCGGCGTCCCGGTGCTCGAGGTTCCGCCCATCGCCGTCGGCGACGAGTGCAGCGTGTCGGCGCGCGTGTTCCGCGAGGAGCGTTCGCTGATCGTCGAGGACGATGAGGACCAGTGCGAGTCGGAGGTACTCTACCGGCGCGGGGCGATGCTCTCGGTGCCGATCATGTGGACCGCACCGAACGGCGGCTCGCGTCCGCTCGGCGTCGTCAATCTCTCCGACCGGCGCTCGGGGCAGGCGTTCAGCGCAGGTGACCAGAAGCTGATCACCGCGATTGCCACACAGATCGGGACGGCCATTCAGAACTCGCGCCTCGTGCGCGCCTCGCTGAGCCAGCAGCGGCTCGTGCAGGAGCTGGCGCTCGCGCACGATCTACAGATGAAGCTGCTCCCGGCGCCGGAAGTCGTCGCGCCCGGGGCACGCGTGGCGGCGCGCGTCATCCCGACCGAGAGCGTCGGCGGCGACTTCTACAATCTGTTTCGCCTGGGACGCGGACGTACGGGGGTCATGATCGGCGACGTGTCCAGCCATGGCTATCGCGCAGCGCTCATCATGGCGCTCGCCATGAGCGCGTCCGCCATCCACGCGCAATCCGCAAGCGACCCCGGCGAGATGCTCGCCTCGTTGTATGCGACGCTCCGCGAGGAGCTTCGCTCGACGGAGATGTTCATCTCCGCGTTCTACGGCATCATCGACCGTACGGCGGGGACACTCCGCTACGCCAACGCCGGTCATCCGCACGCGTTTCGCGTTCGCGCGGACGGCAAGGTCGAGCGGCTTCCGGCCACCGACCCGCCGCTCGGGATGGTGGAAATGCTCCCATCGGCGACGACTACCCAGTGGGAGCGCGGCAAGGATCTCCTCGTCCTCTTCACCGACGGTGTAGCCGACGCGCGGAACCGGTTCGGGATGCGGCTGGGGGAGCAGCCCGTGCTCGACCTCGTCCGCCGGTACCGCACCGAATCGCCGGACATGATCGTGCAGCGCGTGTTCGACGAGCTGGCGGAATACGCCGGCGAGACTGCGCACCCTGACGACCTGGCGATGGTCGTGGTGCGAAGCTGACGCCGCGCATTCCATGCGCCGCGCGCGCTCCGATCTCCCTCCCGTCCGCAAGAGCCTCGGCCAGCACTTCCTGAGCGATCCGCGCATCCTCGCACGCATCGCGGATGCGCTGTTGCTGGCGCCAACCGATACGGTGATCGAGATCGGTGCGGGGCGGGGGGCGCTGACCGCGGTGCTTCGGGAGCGCGCGGCGCGCGTGATCGCGATCGAGGTCGATCGGGCGCTGGCCGCACTCCTGCGCGAGCGTTTCGCGCCCGACTCGGGCATCACGGTGCTGGATGCCGACGTGCTCGTCGTGCCGCTCGGCGAGATCGCCGGTGGGCCTTACGCGCT
>DASSNR010000182.1:0-4536 GCA_035687925.1 Gemmatimonadaceae bacterium
ACGTTGCCCGTCAGCGATGGGACCACCAGGCAGCTTCGCGATGATCTTCCGCAGCCGCTCGCGCGCTCGATCGATCGCACCATGCTCATCGGGCGAGCGCTCCGCGCGCAGCATCGCGAGTCCGAGCTCGAGCGCGCACAGCTCGGATGAGGTGAGCCGCATCGGGCGCCGAAAGTGGTTGGAGATGAGCGAGACGCGATCCGTTTCGAGGTAGAGCTGCACGCCTTCGACGAAGCCGCCAGGGTCCTGAAATCGACTCACGAGCGACCAGAGGTCGCCGCGCAGCGTCTCGACGTCCACGCCGACGCGCGCCGCCACTTCCGCCAGCGAGTGCGCATCGTCGTCGGCGAGCTGCGGAATGATCTGCAGGATCCGCCGCAGCTGCGCGGCCGCCGTGTCGCTCATCCGTCGTGCCTCCCGGTGCGTGTCCTCTGATCGCGCCGTGCACGCGTGCGATCGTCGCCGTCTATCCGAACGGCAGGTCTAGCGTCGTAGAGCGCCAGCGTGCGCTGCACCTGATCCTCGAACGCAGCGACGAGCGACAGCGGCGCGATCGGCACCGCATCGCCGCCGAACGACATGAGCCACCGCGCGAACGCGTCGAGGCGTCGCACGTCGAATCGACGACGGCCGCTCGCACCCGGGACCCGAGCGCCGAGCCGCGCTGCCGCGGCCGCGGCGCCGGTCGCATTCCGGAATTCGACGACCGCCTCGATCGCCGCATCGTCGCCGAGCTCCCACGCCTGGCGCGACCGCGCGTGCTCGCGCAGGTGGAACGTCGTGGGGATCTCGTAGTCCGCACTCTGCGCACGCTTGCTGTTCACCTCGGGGCTCGAGATGCGATTGAGCCGGAAGTTCCGCAGCTCGCCGCGATCTCGGTCGCGCCCCACGAGATACCAGTGCGTGTGCAGGAAGAAGAGCCCGTACGGCTCGACCGTCCGGCGCTCCGTCTCGTCCGTCTGCATCGCGCGGTAGTCGAAGTGCACGATCTTCTTTCGCACGAGCGCGTCGCTGAGCGTCGCGAACACGCTCGCCTGTGCGCGCGCGGTGGGGTGCAGGAGCATCACGTCCTCGCGCGCTGCATCGATCGGCACATCGACCGCCAGCTTCCGCACCGCGGAGTCCGCCTCCGCAGTCAGCAACGGATCGCCAAGCGCCCGCACGCGCGACGCGGCTTCGCCCACGACCACCAGCTCGTCGGGCTCGAACGCGAGCGTCGCGAGCGCCTGATAGCCGAAACGATCGAGGCGCCGCGGAGGAGTCGCCTGCATTCCGCTCGGCGCGGTCGCGTAGAGATACGGTAGGTAGAAATCCTGACGTCGGAGCCGATACGCACCACGCGGCCCGTCGTCGGTGTCCACGGTGAGCGTCTCGATCGGCACACCGAACGCGCGGAGCTCATCCTTGTCGCGCTCGAACATGCGCATCAATGCCGACTCCGACTTGCCGGCGCTCCCATACGCCGGCACATCGCGCGCGAGCTCCTCGAACGGCGCGGGGTAGCTCCGCACGAGCAGCGCGGCGAGCAGATCGATCCAGCGCTGCACCTTCGCCGGACTCTGGGACGTCGACCGCGAGCGCGCCATCAGGACCGCTCCGAATCGGTGCGAGGCAGATGTTCGACTACGCCCTCTGCCGCAGTGCCGGTCACCGCGCGGAGGATCGCGACGTACCCATCCACCTGCTGGGCGTATTGCTTCGCTCGCTCGCGCCACGCGGCGCCATCTACCGCGTCCGTCTTCCAATCGACGATCCGCCATCCGCGCTCGCCGAACGCTGCCGCATCGATCACTCCTTCGGTGATCTGCTCGACTCCGTTCTGCGACACGCACAGCATGACCGACAGCTCGACGTGCGGTGCGCCGTGCGCGAGGAGACTCGTCCACGCGGCGGAGCGCGCGACGTCGTTGGCCACGGACTCGAGCGCGCGCTCGTGTTCCGCGCCGAGCGCCTCGTCGCGCGCTACGGCACGGATGAACGACCGGAGCGCATCGCCCTTCCGTCCGCGCCCCATCGCCTCGAGGACACGATGCACGGCGCGCCCCCACGCCGCCCCGCTGCCGGCACCGGCCACCGTGGTGTCCAGCGGCAGGTCATACGCGCGGCGCTCCTCACGCTCGGCCTTGGTCGACGCCGTCACCGTCGTCACGTGCAGCGACGGTTCAGCCGCTGCGCGCCGCCGAAGTGCCGCCTCCGCGATCGCCGCCTGGACCGACGCGAGCGCCCGCGTGACGCGCCGGCGCCCCGGTGCGGCCGACGCCACGAGGTCCATCTGGGTCCCCATCGCCTCGAGCGTCGGCGCGAGCGAGCTCCACGCCGAGCGATCGGGAATCGCTCCCTTCGAATTCGATCGCTCGCACTGCGCGACGATCAGCTCGCGCTTCGCGCGCGTCGTCGCGACGTACAGCAGACGCATCCGCTCCGCCGATTGGAATGCACCCTCATCGCGCACCATCGCCTCCCACTCCGGCGGCTGCGCCAGCACGCGCACGCTGTTCCCCGCGCCCTGTGTGATGCACACGCCGCCCACCGCGCGCTCGCCCGCTCCACGCCGGACGTGCACCACGGGGTCGTGACTCGCCGCGTCGCAGGGCGCGGCGAGGATGACGACGTCCGCCTCGAGCCCCTTCGCCTTGTGCAGGTTCATCACGCGCACCGCGTCCGTGCGTCCCGGGCGCAGCGGCGCGTCGGGCGCTTCCGCCTCGAGCAGCAGCTCGATGCGCTCCATCGCATTCGTGATCCCGGACGCGCCCGTCACCGAGATCGCGCGGAGCGCTTCGACGAGATGCAGCAGCGCACCCGCACGCGCATCGCCCAGCGGCTGACTCGCCGCGTGGAACAGCAATCCCGTATCGTCGAGGATGCGCTCGAGCAGCACGTCGGCCGAATGGCGCTGGGAGACCGTCCACCACTCGTGCAGCTGCAGCAACGCTCGCCCGGCCGGGAGCTCATGATCCTTCGGCGGATGCGTGATGCTGAATCGTAGCTCCGCCTGCCGAGCGTCGAACAGGTCGGCCGGGCTCAGACCGAAGAAGAGTCCCTCGAGCGCAGCCGCCACGGCCACGCGATGTTCCGGATCCGCGATCGCGCGCAGCACCACGAGCAGCTCCCGGAGCTCGTGCTCCTGCGGCAGCCGCGCGCCGGTGGTCGTCACCGCGATGTTCCGCTCGGCGAGCGCCCGCGCGTACAACTCGATCGGCGACTTGGTCGCAGTGAGGATGAGAAAGTCGCCAGCTGAACGTTCGCCGCGCGCAATACGCTCGGCGATCCATGAGGCGAGCATCGCGGCGTCCGCGCCGAGAATCGCCGCCTTGTTGTTCGCCGGCGGGCGCACGCTGTACCGATACACCCCGTCGCCCGGACGCTCGGCGTGCACTGTGTGCATGGGTCGGAACGCCGCCTGCACGTCCGTCGCCTGCTCAGGAAAGACCGTCTCGAAGTACTCGTTGACGAACCGCGCGATCGGATGGACCGAGCGGAAGTTCCGCGTGAGCGCGAGCACCTCACCGCACTCTGCGAGGCGCTGCTTCACCAGCTCGTACGTCTGGATGTCCGCGCGACGGAAGCGATAGATACTCTGCTTGGGATCACCGACCACGAAGAGCGCGCCGGGGCGCGGCGTCACCGTGCGCCAGTCGGTCCCCTGCGCCGCATCCGAGGTGAGCAGAAAGCAGATCTCCGCCTGGATCGGATCAGTATCCTGAAACTCATCGACGAGCAGATGCCGGTAGCGGGCTCCCAGCTCGTCGCGCACCGAGGGCGCATCGCGAAGCAGCGAGGCCGTGAGCAGCAGCAGATCCTCGAACCCGAGCTGCCCCGTCGCTCGCCGCTCCACGGCGAACGCCTCGACCACACGGTGCAGGAAGCGCATCACGATCGGATACCGATACTCCCGCCACGTGCGCAACAGCTCGGCGATGGATCCGCCGAGCAGCGCGAGGAGCTCCTCGGACAGCTGCCTGGCCGCCGCCTTCCCTTCCTTGCTGTCGCTCCACCGCTTCTGCGTGAGCTTGCACTGCGACTCGGTGATCTCCTCGACGGCCGCGCAGAAGCTCGCCGTCTCCGTCCACGGATTGAGCCGCCGATGCCAGTCGAGTCGACGCACGAGCTTCATGAGCGGATCCCACCCATCCGCCGGCTCCTCCCGCGGGATGAGCGTGCGCGCCGTGGCGAGCAGCGCTTCCAGCGCGCGACGACACGCCGTCGGATCGGGAGACGCGACCGCTCCCGCTGAAAAGTCGACGTCCGGGTATCTCATGACGAGGGTGAACCCCTCGTAGAGCATCGCCGGATCGATCCCCACGCGCCTCAGCGCCACGAGCGTCTCGTCATATGCGCGCGTTGCGCGCTCGATCCACCGCCGCCAGAAATCGCGCGTGAGCTCCTCCCATCCGTCCTCGGTCACCTCCTCGAAGCTCGGATCGAGTGGCACTTCCAGCGGGCGCTCGCGCAGCAACCGCGCGCAGAACGAGTGAATGGTGCCGAGAAAGGCGCGGTCCAGCGCGCGCAACGCCGAGTCGCAGCGGGTGGCGAGCT
>DASSNR010000192.1:0-2105 GCA_035687925.1 Gemmatimonadaceae bacterium
GATTCGCATCGTCCTCATCCACGATGCCGCGCGCCCGCTGGCCACGGCGGATACGATCGAGCGCGTGATCTGCGAGGCACGCAACGGACGCGGCGCCGTCGCCGCGCTCCCGGTGGTCGACACGATCAAGGAAGTCGACGACGAGGGCCGGATCGTGCGCACGGTGGAGCGCTCGCACCTCTGGCGAGCGCAGACCCCACAGGGCTTCCCTCGCGAGATGATCGAGCGCGCCTACGTCGAGGCGCGCCGCGCCGGCGTGAGTGCGAGCGACGATGCCGCGCTGTGCGAGCGACTCGGCCTCCCCGTGGTGGTCGTGCGTGGCAGCGAGCGCGCGATGAAGGTGACCGAAGAGAGCGACTTCGCCCGCCTCGAGGCGCTCGCCATGCTCGACGCGTGATGGCGGCACACTACGGCATCCCGTTCTGGTCCGCTGAAGAGGTCGAGGCCTCGCTCCAGGGCACGATCGCGCACCTGAACGCTCGTCGCGTGCTCGCGTACCCCACGGAAACGGTGTACGGCTTCGGCGGCGCGGTCGACCAGGAATCGGTGGAAGCGCTCGTGCGACTCAAGACTCGTCCGCCCGCGAAGCCGTTTCTCATCCTCGTGGCATCGAGCGAGATGGTGACGCGTCTCGATCTGCACCTCACGGGTTACGCCGCGCACCTCGCCGCGCGCCACTGGCCCGGCCCGCTCACCCTCGTGCTGCCCGGCGGCGACCGTCGCATCCCCGATCGACTGCGCGGGCCGGAGGGCGGCGTCGCCGTGCGATGGACCTCGCATCCGATGGTGGCGCGCCTTCTGCGTGCCTACGGAGAACCGATCACCTCCACCAGCGCCAATCGCCCGGGCATCCCGCCCGCGATGACTGCTGGAGAGATCATCGACCAGTGGGAGGATGCGATCGCGCGCGGCATGCTGCGCGTGCTCGATGGCGGACGACTCGTCCCCTCCGCCCCCTCCACCGTGGTAGATTGCACAGGGAATCGACCCCGTGTCATCCGTCCCGGCGCCATCACGTCGGCCATTCTGCGCGAGAGCGTACCTGACCTGATCGGAGACGCCTGAGCCCATGCGAGTCCTCTTCATCTGTACCGGCAACACCTGCCGCAGCGCGATGGCGGAAGCGATCGCTCGGCGCATCGCGAGCGAGCGATCGCTGGACGACGTACAAATGGAGAGCGCGGGCACGGCCGCGTGGGAAGGTGCACCCGCATCCGACGGTGCGCTGCTCGTGGCGATGGAACGCGATCTGGACCTCGCCAATCATCACGCGCGGCTGCTCACACGTGAGCTGGTGCGCGACTGTGATCTGATCCTCACCATGGGCCCGCACCATCTCGAGCGCGTCGAAGCGCTGGGTGGGCAGGGGAAGAGCTTTCTGCTGACGACCTACGGATCGCACGGCGCCGAGGACCGGCCGATCGGCGACCCGTTCGGCGGCGAGCTGGATCTGTACCGCGAGACGTGCGATGAGCTCGAGCGAGAAATCCGTCGCGTGGTCGATCGCATCGCCGCGGAATCCACACCGGGTCGCTCATGAGCCACCGTCCGGGCCGCCTCGTCCTGCTCGGCCACCCGGTTCGACACTCGTTCTCTCCACTGTTCCAAAACGCCGCGCTCCGTAGCGTCGGATTGCCGCTCGTGTACGAAGCGGTAGATGTCGAGCCCGCCGACCTGCCGATACTCGTTCGACAACTCGCGCACGAGCGCGCGGCGGGGAACGTCACCGTGCCGCACAAGGAATTGGTCGCTGCGCTGTGCGCTCGGCGGAGCGCGCTCGCTGAGCGCGTGGGCGCCGTCAATACGTTCTGGACGGCGGAGGATGGTGCGCTCGTTGGCGACAACACCGATGTCGGCGGCTTCGAGGCGCTGGCGCGCCAGACGATGGGACGGCTGCCCGCATCATGCCGCGTGGCGCTGATCGGCGCGGGCGGCGCTGCCGCAGCCGTGCTGGCGGCCGTCGAGCGGTGGCGCGGGTGTGACGTGACGCTCTACAACCGCACGCATGATCGCGCGACGCGTCTGGCGGCGCGCTTCCCCGTCGTCTCCCGCATCGTCGAGCACGCGGACGACGCTGCACACGACGCGCGCCTCGTCATCAACGC
>DASSNR010000194.1:0-7421 GCA_035687925.1 Gemmatimonadaceae bacterium
CGATGCTTCTCCGCCAGCTCGAGCCCCTCCCGCACGTGGTTGCGAATGATGGTGGCGCTCGTGCTCGGCTTGAGCTTGTCGTGCGGATTGCGCCCCTGCTGATTCTCAACGAAGTACTGCGGCTTTCGCAACTTCCCGATGTCGTGATAGTACGTTCCCACGCGCGCGAGCAAGCCGTTCGCACCGATCGCCGTGCACGCCGTCTCGACCAGATTCGCCATGCTGATCGTGTGGTTGTACGTCCCCGGCGCTTCGAGACTGAGCCGGCGAAGCAACGGACGATTGAGGTCCGAGTGCTCGAGCAGCGTGAGGTCCGTCGTGATCCCCGTGAACTTCTCCGCGAGCGGGAGCAGGAACATCGCGAACACGACGGAGACGACGGCGTTCGCCACGCCGCGCGCCGCGCTCCACCCGATGGCCGACGCCGTCCAGCCGAGCGTGAGCCCGATCGCGACCGCGGCGCACAGATACGCGGCGGCAATCGTGAGAATCGAGTAGTACGCCTGATCGCGGCGCCGCACGATGCGCACGCTCAGCGCGGCCGCCGCGCCTCCGATGAGGTTCAGGAAGAGCGCATTCGTCCCTCGGAAGATGCTCTGCCCGCCCACGAGCACGGCCAGAATCATCGCCGCGATCATGCTGATGCGTGGATCGAACAGAATGCTCAGGATGATCGCCGCAAGCGCGACCGGCACGAGCTCCGGATACACGGTGGGCGCATGCGCCGCCGCCGATGCGCCCGCCAGCACGATGAGGAACACCAGCGCGAACAGCGACAGCGAGCGATACGACTGGTACAGCTGCGGACGGAAGAGCACGACCGCGATGCCGAAGATCGCGAGCACGAGTGCATTGTACGCGATCGCGCCCAGAATGCGCCCCGTCGCACGCGGTCCGCCACCGATCACGCGTGCCTGCATGGCGTCGTGTAGTGCGCGCATCTTCTCGTACGCGGGCTTCCCGACCACCTCGTGCTCGCCGACGATCTTCTCGCCCGCGCGCACCTGGAACAGGTTCGCATCCACCGAGTTGCGCAGCTCCTGCCGCCGCTGCTCGGTGGCCGCGCGATCGAGGGCGATCGTCGGATGGAAGAACGTGCTCAGGAGCTTCAGGTACAGCCCATCGGCCACCGAGGAGTTGCGATCGGGTTGCATGGGCTGCGACCGCGCGAGGAGCGAACCGAACGTGAGCACGCTGTCGGCCAGCATCCCGCGCTCTTCCGTCCCGCGGCGCACGATGATCTCGCCACGCACATCATCGATCGTGGTCCCGGACGCCACGCCCACCGAGAGCCACCGCCCGAATACGCGACGGAGCGCATCCTCCAGCGCACGACGGCGCGCGGCGAAGGTGAGGTATTGCGCCTCCGAATCGGTGAGCGTGACGCCGAACATCGACGCGGTATGGAGCACCGCCGGCACGCGCTCCTTCGCGCTGTCCGACGCCGCGACCGCCGCCCGCACCGAATCCATGAACGACTTGAGCTGCTGCTGCGACGAGTCGAGCGCCGCCGGCAAATACACGAAGATCGGCTTGGCCGAGCGCGCGAGCTCGTCGCGCTCCTTGGCGAGCGCCGCCTCCGGCTTGGGCACGTTGAACGCGAACGGCGCGATCACGTTCTGCGTGGCCACCGAGCCCACCTCGAAGATGGGCGAGTCCACCGCCGGCGACGCCGGGAAGAGCGCGTACGTGAGCATCGCCAGCCCCACGATCAGCGCGATGCGAACGCCGTGGAAGGCGAGACGCGATCGTCCCGTCGGCGGGGCCAGCGGCTCCGCAACGCGCTCCGGCCGGTGGCGCAGGCGCACGCCTTACTCCGACCCCGAGTCCTGCGCGTACGCCTTCACGATCTCGCGTACGAGCCGGTGCCGGATGACATCGGCATCGGTGAAATAGTGGAACCCGATCCCCTCGATCCCACGCAGAATGCGCTCGATCTGGATGAGACCCGACTGCTCGCGTGACGGGAGATCGATCTGCGTCTTGTCGCCCGTGATCACAGCCTTCGAGTTCACGCCCAGTCGCGTGAGGAACATCTTCATCTGCGCGCTGGTCGCGTTCTGCGATTCATCGAGAATGACGAATGCATCGCCGAGCGTGCGCCCGCGCATGTACGCGAGCGGCGCGATCTCGATGGTGCGGGTCTCGAGCGCCTTCTGCACACGCTCGGGCGGCATCATGTCGTCCAGCGCATCGTACAGCGGACGCAGGTATGGATCGACCTTCGCCTGCAGGTCGCCCGGCAGGAATCCCAGGCTTTCCCCCGCCTCCACCGCGGGACGCGCGAGGATGATGCGACGCACGCGCTTCCGCGCGAGCGCCTCGACGGCGGCAGCCACCGCGAGATAGGTCTTCCCCGTCCCTGCCGGCCCGATGCCGATCACGATGTCGTTGTCGGCGATCATCTGCAGGTACTTGGCCTGCCCCGGCGTCTTCGGCTGGATGATCCTCCGCACGCCCGGGAGCACGATGCGCGTGTCGCTCGTGCTCGGCGCTTCCACGCCGTTGCCATTCCCGTTGCCGTCCCACGGGGCTTCCTCGCACAAGCGCAGCACGTCGTCGCGTGTGAGCGGCAGCCCCTGCTTGGCGGTGTCCACCATGCGCTGTGCGACGGGCGTCGCGCGCTCCACCGCCTCCAGCGGGCCGGTCAACGACAGCGTCTCGCCACGCAGTGCGACGCGCGCGCCGGTCAGCCGTCCGAGCTCGATGAGGTTCGCATCGTTGACGCCAGCGAGTGTGAGGAGATCTGCACCCTCCGTCGACAGTCGGTGCGTGACCATCTCCTCAGTCATGATCCAACTCCTGCATCTCCACCGGTATCCTGCGTTTCGATATCGCGCTCCGGATCGGTATCGGTCCGAATGTGTAGCTCCTCCAGGTCCTCGCACGGTACGACGCTCGGCGCGCGCTCGAACAGTGCGCGCGCGGCCGTCGTCTTCGGGAACGCGATCACGTCGCGGAGCGAGGGCGCACCCGAGAGCAGCATCGTGATCCGGTCGAAGCCCAGCGCGATGCCGCCGTGCGGCGGTGCACCGGCGCGCAGCCCCTCGAGCAGAAAGCCGAAGCGCTGCTGCGCCGTCTCTTCGTTGATGCCCAACAATCCAAAGACGCGCCGCTGCAGCTCCGGGTTGCTGATTCGGATGCTGCCGCCCCCCAGCTCGGTGCCGTTCAGCACGACGTCGTACGCCAACGCGCGCACGCGCTCGGGCGCCGTATCGAGGAGCGGAATGTCCGCCGGATTCGGTGCCGTGAACGGATGGTGCACCGCCGCCAGCGCGCCGCGTTCCGGATCGCGCTCGAAGAGCGGAAAGTCCGTCACCCACAGGAAGCGCCGTGCGTCCTGCGGCACGAGGTCGAGCACGCGCCCGACTTCCTGTCGCACGCGATCCAGCGCGGGATTCGACACGTGATCCGGCGCCGCGACGAAGAGCGCCAGATCGCCGTCCGTGAGTCCAAGCTGCTCGCCCTGCTCCGCGCTCAGGAACTTCGCCGCCGGTCCTTCCAGCGCGCCGTTCACGCGCTTGAGTCGAAGCAACCCGCTCGCACCCGCACCCTTGGCCAGCGTCTCCAACGAGTCCACCTGCTTGCGCGAGAGACTCGCGCCGCCCGGCACGCGGATGCCGCGCACACGTCCGCCGCGCTCCAGCGCTGTGCGCGTAATGCCGAAGTCCACACTCCGGAACACGTCGCTCGCATCGAAGATCTCGAGCCCGTACCGCACGTCCGGACGATCCGAGCCGTATCGCTCCATCGCCTCGGCGTAGGTCATTCGCGGGAACGGTGTCCGGATGTCCACGCCACCTTCCTTCCACAGCGCGGCAAGCATCCCCTCGGTGAGCGCGAAGATGTCCTCCGGCCCGATGAACGATGCCTCGATGTCGATCTGTGTGAATTCCGGCTGACGATCGGCACGCAGATCCTCGTCGCGAAAGCAGCGCGCGATCTGGAAGTACCGGTCGAAGCCCGAAACCATCAGCAGCTGCTTGTACAGCTGCGGCGACTGCGGCAGCGCGTAGAACTGACCCGGGTTCACTCGGCTCGGCACGAGATAGTCGCGCGCACCCTCGGGTGTCGGCTTCGTGAGGATCGGCGTCTCGATCTCGAGGAAGCCGTGCTCGCTCAGATAGCGCCGCGTCACCTGCATGATCCGGTGGCGCAGCACGAGGTTCTGCTGCAGCTCCGGGCGGCGGAGATCGAGGTAGCGATGCCGGAGGCGAAGCTCCTCCGCGGGCAGCGGCTCGCCCTTCGCGCGTGCGACGGGGATGACCGGAGTCACGGCGGGACCCACGACCGTGAGGCTGGTCGCGAGGACTTCCACGTCGCCGGTCGCCATCTCCGGGTTTCGTCCCTCGGGCGGGCGGGCGACGACTTCTCCCTCCAGGAGCACGACGCTCTCGGTGCCGACGGAAGCCGCTGTCTCCAGCACCTCGGGGCCCGCGTGCGCCGCGTTCACCGACACCTGCACGATGCCGCTGCGGTCGCGCACGTCGAGGAAGACGAGCCCGCCCACGTTGCGCTTGCGGTGCACCCACCCGCCGAGGCGCACGCGCTCCCCCCTATCGGAGAGCCGGAGCGTGCCCGCGAGGTGTGTGCGATACGAGGTTGCAAAGGTCGCGCGGTCGGTCACGCGGTCGACTCCTGGCCGCGCCGTCGGAAGACGGCGATCATGATTCCCACGCTGGCTCCAATGGTGTCCGCCATCCAGTCACGCACATCCATCGTCCGCCCGGGAATGAAGTGCTGATGCAATTCATCGAGCGCGGCAAGGAGCGCAATGGCGAGGAGCACGATGATGATGGTCCGACCACGCGGACGCGCCGCGATGGCGGCTCGGGCCCAGAGCAGGCCCAGAATCGCGTACATCGTGCAATGGACGAGTTTGTCAGTATTCGCAGGGGCTCGAATGCCGGCGAAGACCACGCCTGGCAAGGATGTGAGCACAAGTATGAACACCGCCCACGCGAGGGGCGGCACCCATCGTCGAACGGTCAAATCGCCTCCGACTCTTGGACGACGGCCAGGAATTCCTGCGCAGACTTGGCCGCCAGCAGATCCGACCGAAGCTGCTCGCGCCGCAGCAGCCGAGAGATGCGGCTCAGCGCCTTCACGTGCGCGCTGGAGGCACTCTCGGGGCCCAGCAACAGGAAGAAGAGCTGCACGGGTTTGCCATCCAGCGCATCGAAATCGACGGGTTGTGGGGCGACGCCGGCGGCGACGACGAGTTGATCGATGAAGGGCGTCTTCCCGTGCGGAATGGCCACACCGCTGCCTATGCCCGTGCTGAGCACCTGCTCTCGTTCCAGAACCGACGCCAGGATAGGCTCTGCGTCGAGTCCTTCCTGTCCGTTCGCCACGAGCTCCACGAGCTCACGGAGAAGTTCACTTTTTGTACGGCCACTGAGCGGCACCTTGACACGGTCCGCGGACAGCAGCTCAGAAAGCAGCACGCCGGCTCCGTTGAGGCAGATGTCAGCCTGAAAAGTTAAACCGACGCCGGTGGCATCGAAAGGTGTTCCGGGTGATCCCCGGTCGCGCCCGCCAACGGCATCTATATGCACCACACAAACTTAACTGTGTCGACCTCAATTAGCTACTCGTCTTCCGGTACTTCTCATCCCGAGCGCGCTTGTCATCCCGAGCGCGAGCGAGGGATCTCATTCAGGCAACCACACAGCAGCTTACCACAGAGGCACGGAGGACACCGAGAAAAGCGTCGGTAACCTCACAGCCGTTCTCCGTGTCTCTGTGTCTCTATGGTGGCTGTTCACGCGCCAGCCCGAGATCCCGCGCTCCGCTCGGAATGACACCGGATCTCTTAGATTTCGACATGCAACAGAATCTCCTCGACTGTGCGCCTGGCGAGGCGGAGCGGCTCCTGCGCGAATTCGCGGTCGCGCATGGCGAGCCGGCGTATCGCGGCTCGCAGGTCGCGCGGCGTCTGTGGCGCAACCCGGCGCCTTCCTTCCAGGCGATGACCGAGCTGCCGGTGCCCTTCCGGGAGCTCCTGGCCGAGCACTTCGTCATGCCGCGTCTCGAGATCGCCGCGCATCAAGTCTCGACCGACGGAACGCAGAAGTTCCTCTTCCGCCTTGCGGATGGCGAAGCCATCGAGACTGTGGCGATTCCAGAAGGCTCGCGCCTGACGCTGTGCATCTCATCGCAGGCGGGGTGCGCGCTCCAGTGTGCCTTCTGCGCGACCGGGCGCATGGGGTTCGCGCGCAATCTCGCCGCGTGGGAGATCGCAGCGCAGGTGCGCGAGATGCGACTGCTGGAGACGCCGATCCACGTGACGAACGTCGTCTTCATGGGGATGGGCGAGCCACTCATGAACTGGAAGGCGGTCGATCCCGCACTGACGATTCTCAACAGCGAAGCGGGCCTCGGCATCGGCGCGCGGCACATCACCGTGTCGACGGTCGGCGTGCTGCCGGGGATCGTCGCGCTCAGTCAGCGCCCCGAGCAGTTTCGGCTCGCGATCTCCGTACACGCACCGAGCGATGATCTGCGCCGCTCGCTCATGCCGATCAACATCAAGTATCCGCTCGTGCAGGTGATCGACGCCGCGAAGGCGTTCGACCGGCGCGTGACCTTCGAGTACGTGATGTTGGGCGGGACCAACGATGCGCCCGAGCATGCGCTGCATCTCGCACGGCTCGCCAAGGCGTGTCGCGCATTCGTCAATCTCATCCCGCTGCACCCCGGCGGTGCGGACGGGCTCGCGCCGAGCTCGCCCGAGCGCATCGCGTCGTTCGCGCGCGAGCTGCGGCGTGAGGGCGTGGAGGTCGCGATCCGCAAGAGCCGCGGGATGGACATCGCCGCGGCGTGCGGGCAGCTACGGGTGGAACGGCTGGGTCGGCGGCCGCCACGACGCGCCGACGAGCACCGTCACGTCGACGTAGTGTGAGCTGTCGGGCTGCGACTGCACGGCGGCGCCGCCGAGCGCGGTTGCCACGAGTCGCGCCCAGGCCGGATGATTCGACCGGTCGATGACCAGCGTGCTGTCGCGCGTGTCGCGCGACGTGCCCGTCTCCACCACATCGAAGCCGCGCCCACGCAGGTGGAGCGTCGCGCGTCGCGCGAGCCCCGTCGTCCGCGTCGCGTTCAGCACCTCGACCTTGATTCGCACGCCGTCGGGCGCGTGTGCATCGGGCGTCTGTTGCGTGGGAGCGGACGAGAGCCAGGCCGGCCCGCGATGACGCGTCGCACGCGGAATCACGTACCACGCGATGGCGCCGAGCACGCAGATCAGTACGGCGCCGAGGATGAACCGTCGCCGCCGCACTAACGAATCGCGTTCCACAGTCCGACCGTCTCGGGGTACAGCTCGTGTCGCTCGCGGAGTACCCACTCGAGACGGTGGCGCACCACCTGCGTGAACGTGCCGTCGAAGTCGGTGGGGACCTGTGAGGCGAGGTACGCGC
>DASSNR010000205.1:0-3060 GCA_035687925.1 Gemmatimonadaceae bacterium
GCGAAGGCGATCGACTCGTCGCGCACGGCGACGGTGTGCACGCCTTCGGCGCCCACCTTGGAAAGGATCGCGCCCGCCGTCTCTTCCATGAGCACCGTGTCGAAGCGGTCGGTGCCGCCCACGAGGAAGGGGTGCGTGGTCATCGCGCGGACGATGCGCCCGGGAACTTCCTCGCCACATCGCGCCGCTTCGGCCAGTGCGACGAAACCGAGTGCCATCGCGTCGAGCGGAAGCGCGAAGGCCACCACGCCGCACCCGTCTACGCATCGCTCGATTCGCTCGGCGGGCACGCCCGTCCACCGGGACACGCACGCCAGCGCGCCCTGCTGGATCGGATGCGCCTCCCGCTCGTACCCACTCGTCGGCCACCCCTGCGTGCGCGCGAGGGCGAGCATGGCGGTGTGCTTCCCCGAACAGTTGTTGTGCAGGCGCGTGGGACGCGCGTCCGCCTCCCTGAGCAAGCGCGACCCGCGCTTCGAGAGCGGGTCGTGCGCGCCGCACGCGAGATCGTCCTCCTCGAGCCCGAGCGAGTCGAGCATCCGCTGCACGAGCGTGACGTGCTCCGGCTCGCCGCCGTGCGACGCGCAGGCGATCGCCAGCTCACGCTCGCCCCACTGCAGTGTGTCCAGCCCGCCAGACTCCACGAACGGCATGGTCTGGAATGGCTTGGCGCAGGAGCGCCACACGGTGACGGTGGCGGGATCGCCCGCCGACGCACGCAGCACGCCCGCGGCATCCACGACCGCGGCGTGCACGCGGTGACGCGATTCCGGGACGGTGCCACGCGTCACGACGACGTCGAGGTTCAGAGACATGGCGGTGAGAGAACGAGGAGGCTCAGGAGGAGAAACGCGGGAGCGCGAGGACGATGCCCGTGAGCACCAGCGCGCCGCCCACCAGCGTCAGGATCGGAGGAACCTCGTGGATCCCGGGAAGGATCGCCGCGAGGAGCGTAGCGCCCACGGGTTCACCGAGCACCGTGAGGTTCACCACGTACGCGGGGAGATAGCGCAGCGCCCAGTTCATCCCCGTGTGCCCGAGCATCATCGGGCCGACCGCGAGCGCCGCGAAGATCGCGAGCTCGCGCGGCGGCTGCGGGAGGAGCGGCACGTCGCGCAGCACGGCGAAGCCCACGAGCGTCACGAAGCACGCCGCGTACACGAGTCCCACATACGGCCAGATGTCGAGCGACTGGCGCAGGCGGCGTCCAGCGAGGTAGTAGATCGCGGCGGCCACGCCCGCGCCGAGCGCGAGCAGGTCGCCGAGCAGCGCGCGATTGCCGGTGATGCGCGCCACGTCGCCCAGATCGTTGCCCGCGACCACCAGCGCACCGACCATGGCGATCGCGATCCCGAGCCACTGCCGGCGGTTCGGCGATTCCTTCAGCCAGATGGTGGACAGGACGGCCACGACGACGGGCTGCAGATTCACCAGCACTACCGAAGCCGCGACCGTCGTGAGCTCCACCGAGGCGTTCCAGGACCAGAAGTGAAGCGCGAGGAGCACGCCGGCAACGATGGCGAGTGCCACACCGCGGGTGTCGAGCGACCGCCACTGCCGCCACCCGCCGGACGCGATGAGGAAGCCGGCGATGATGATGAGCGAGAAGAAGAGGCGCCAGGCGGCGATGGCGAGCGGATCGGCGTCGGAGAGGCGGACCAGCGGCGCCGCGACGGAGATGCCGAGCAGCGCGAGGGCGAGGATGGCTGCGGCGGGCGGGCCGTGGTGCTCTGGCGTCAGAAGATCTTGATCAGCCCCTTCGTGTACTTGCTGGGATGACGTCGTATGTCCTCGAGAAGCGTGTTGAGGTCGGTGAGCGCCTTGTTCAACTGGTCGTACAGCTCCTGGTCCGTCAGCATCCGGCCGGCGAACCCATCACCGTCCGTGACGAGATGCAGCACGGAGTCCGCCTCCGTCGACACGTGCAGCATCCGCGTATACAACGTATCATCGTACAACAGCCGGCCCAGCGTCCCGTCCTGCGACCGCACGGCGGTCACGAGGGAGTCGACCTGCATCGTGGTACTCACCAGCCGGTTGTACAACGTCGGATCGTCGATCAGCCGGCCGAACGTACCGTTCGGATTCTCCATCCGCACGAGCAGCCGGTTCATCTCGGTCAGCGTGCCCGTGATCTGGTCGTACAACGTGGGATTCATGATGAGCTGCCCCATGGTCCCCTCGCCGCGCGCGATCCCGCCGGTGATTTTCCGCAGATCGTGCGTGAGCACCGTGAGATCCCCCACCGCGCCCGCGGCCTGGGCGATGACGGCCTCGTAGTCCAGCGCATCCGACGCGGGAATGGTATCACCCGGCACGAGCGCTGGGTAGCGGGGCGTGCCGGGGGAGATGTCGATCACCTTGTCGCCGAGCAGCCCGAGGGTGCGGAGCCGGACGCGCGAATCCTCGCGCACCTGGGGCCGCAGTGCCTCGTCGATGTTCAGCACCACCTTGATGTTCCGGCTGGTATCCGCGTCTGGCGGCAGAAACGTGATCTCCCTCACGACCCCCGCGAGCTGACCGGCGATCGTCACCGAGTTCCCCTCCCGCAGCCCGTTCCCGTTGCCGAGGAACGTGACCAGCTCATAGCGGGTCGTGAACAGGTTGGCGGTCTGGCCGAGCTGCAGGATCGCGATCGCAACGACGGCGATCGCGACCAGGACGAGCAGCCCCACCTTGAGCTCGTCCCAGGTTATGAAGGTGGATCGCTTCATCGTGAAGCCTCGTGCATGCGGTGACGTCGGATCATGGGCATCTTCCTCGCGGTCGGGATCGGCGGCGTGGGGGGCTCACCCACCGCCCAGGAACTCCCGCACATATGGATCATCGCTGGCCACCATCTCCTCCGGCGTGCCCAGGAAGCCGACGTGGCGGTTCGCGAGCAGTGCCACCGTGTTCGCGATGCGGAACGAGGACCGCACATCGTGCGACACGAGCACGCTCGTGACCCCCAGCTCCTGCTGCAGCTTGCGGATCAGCCGTGTGATCGTGCCCGTGGTGAGCGGATCGAGTCCCGCGGTCGGTTCGTCGTACAACATGATGAGCGGATCGCTCGCGATC
>DASSNR010000218.1:0-5471 GCA_035687925.1 Gemmatimonadaceae bacterium
GAGGCGGGCAAGATGCGCCGACGGACGCATGGACGCCAGAGATGCGCGTACGCGCCGTGCACTCCCGTGCGCCGCTATATTTCAGGGTTTCCGTAGAACCCCTTCCGACCCACGAGACGTCCTTGAAGCTCGACCACATCCGCAACTTCTGCATCGTCGCCCACATCGACCACGGCAAGTCGACGCTGGCCGATCGGCTCATCGAGTCGACCGGCACGCTCGAGAAGCGCGAGATGAAGGATCAGGTGCTCGACACGCTCGACCTCGAGCGCGAGCGCGGCATCACGATCAAGCTGAACGCCGTGCGCATGATGTACCGCGCGGGCGACGGGCGGAGCTACGAGCTCAACCTGATCGATACGCCGGGACACGTCGACTTCACGTACGAGGTGTCGCGCTCGCTCGCCGCATGCGAGGGTGCGGTGCTCGTGGTCGATGCGTCGCAGGGCGTGCAGGCGCAGACGCTGTCGAATCTCTTCCTCGCGCTCGACGCGGGGCTCGAGATCATCCCGGTGCTCAACAAGATCGATCTCCCGGGTGCGGAGCCCGAGCGGCGGCGGCAGGAGCTCGTCGACCTCCTCGGTGCGAAGCCGGAGGAGATCCTGATGGTGAGCGCCAAGGAGGGGATCGGCGTCCCCGAACTGCTCGAGGCGATCGTGCAGCGCGTGCCGGCGCCGACGGGTGATCCCGACGCACCGCTCCGCGCGCTCATCTTCGACTCGTACTACGATCGCTACCGCGGCGCCATCCCGTCGGTGCGCGTCGTGGATGGCGTCATCAAGCCCGGCATGCGCATCACCTTCGGCGCGAGCACGGAGACGTACGACGTCGCCGAGGTGGGGTACAACCAGCTGCGGCAGATGAAGGCCGAGTCGCTCGGCCCGGGCGAGGTCGGCTACGTGGTGGCGAACGTGCGCCGCGTGCAGGAGACGCGCGTGGGTGACACGGTGTTCGACGCCGAGCATCACGCGCAGGAGAAGCTGCCGGGCTATCAGGACATCCATTCGATGGTGTTCGCCGGCGTGTACCCCACTGACGCGAACCGCTACCCCGATCTGCGCGACGCGCTCGAGAAGCTGCAGCTCAACGATGCGTCGCTGCACTACGAGCCCGAGTCCTCCACCGCGCTCGGCTTCGGCTTTCGTTGCGGCTTCCTCGGGCTGCTGCACATGGACATCGTGCAGGAGCGGCTCGAGCGCGAGTTCGATCTCGACCTCGTCACCACCGTCCCGAACGTCGAGTATCACGTCTACAAGAACGACGGGACGATGATGCTGCTCGAGAATCCGTCGCTCATGCCGCACGGCTCGGTGGTGGATCACATCGAGGAACCGTACGTGAAGGCGCGCATCGTCGCGCCCGCGGAGTACATCGGGCCGATCATGACGCTCGGTACGGAGCGGCGCGGCGTCTACAAGAACATGAGCTACGTGGACACGAGCCGCGTCGAGTTCGACTTCGAGTTTCCGCTCGGCGAGATCATCCTCGACTTCTACGACAAGCTCAAGACCATCTCGCGCGGCTACGCGAGCCTCGACTACGAGATGCTGGAGTACCGCGAGAGCGCACTCGTGAAGCTCGACATGCTGATCAACGGAGACGCCGTCGATGCGTTCTCCGTGATCATCCATCGCGACAAGGCGTACGAGTGGGGGCGCAAGGTGGCGGACAAGCTGAAGGAGCTGATCCCACGCCAGCTGTTCGAGGTGGTGATCCAGGTTGCGATCGGCACGAAAGTCATCGCGCGCACGACCGTGAAGCCGCTCCGCAAGAACGTGCTTGCGAAGTGCTACGGCGGCGACATCACGCGCAAGCGCAAGCTCCTCGAGAAGCAGAAGGAGGGGAAGAAGCGCATGAAGCAGGTGGGCTCGGTGGAGATTCCGCAGGAGGCGTTTCTGGCGGTGCTCCAGGTGGAATGACGTCCCTCGTCATCCAGACCTCCTTCCTCGGCGATGTCGTGCTCACGACGCCGCTCATCGCGGAGTTGGCGGCGCGCGGGTCGGTGGATGTCGTCGTCACGCCCGCGGCCGCGCCGTTGCTCGCGAACAGCCCGGACATTCGGACACTCCACATCTACGACAAGCGCGGGCGCGATGCGGGGCTCGGCGGACTGCTTCGCATCGCAGGCCGAATTCGTCGCGCGGGTCCGCACGCACGTGCGTACATCGCGCAGGGGTCGCTGCGCAGCGCGAGCGTCGCTCGGCTCGCGGCTGTTCCGGAGCGTGTCGGCTTCGACACGTCCGCGGCGCGGGCGCTGTACACGAAGCGCATTCCGCATCGCGGCGATCGCCATCACGCCGAACGGCTGTGGCGCCTCGCGTTCCCAGACGATCCGGCGATCGAGCCGACCGAGGGTGCACTCAGGCCGCGTCTCTACCCCGGTGCGAACGATGCGCGCGCGGTAGACGCGGCGCTCGCGCCGCTGTCCGGCGATGGCCCGCTGATCGTTCTCGCGCCCGGCAGCGTGTGGGGGACGAAGCGTTGGCCGTACTACGCGGAGCTCGCGCGCGAGATCGCGCCGCGTGCACGTCTCGCGGTGATCGGCGGGCCCGATGACGCGGAGCTCGCGCAGGCGATTGGCGACGCCGTGGGCTCACGACGGATCGTGAGCGCGGCGGGCACGCTGTCGCTCCTCGCGTCGGCCGAGCTCATTCGTCGTGCCGCGCTGCTCGTGACGAACGATTCGTCGCCTCAGCATCTCGCCTCGGCAATGGGAACGCCGACGATCACGTTGTTCGGACCCACCGTGCCGGCATTCGGCTTTGGCCCACTCGCACCGCGTTCGATCGCGCTCGGGACTGCGGGGCTCGACTGTCGGCCGTGTCACCATCACGGGCCACAGGTGTGCCCGCTCCAGCACTGGCGGTGCATGCGCGAACTGACGGTTGGCGATGTGCTGCGCGCCGTGGAGACGATCCTGTGCGACGTCTCCTACGGATCGCGTGACGGTTCCGTGGAATCGCGCGAGAGCGACCGCAGGTAGCGCTGCACCTCGGCACTGCCGCCGTGCTCGGCCCAATCGGCCGCAGTGCAGTGATACCGGTCATCTCGGATCGTCGGGTCCGCACCGCGCGCGACGAGCAGCATCGCCACCGCTGCATCGCTCCGCTGCGCGGCGAGATGCAACGCCGTCGCACCTTGTCCATGTGACGCTCCGCCGAACGTCGCGCGCTGGTTCACATCCGCGCCGTGATCGAGGAGCCACGCGATGGCTGCGGTCGCCCCGCACGCGGTTGCCCAGAGGAGCGGCGTGCCGCGATACGGATCCGCCGCGACGTTCGCGCCGCGCTCGACGAGCCACGGGAGCACATCGACGCGATCGTTCCTCGCCGCCCATACGAGCGCTTCGTCGAGAATTTCCTGCGGATCGTTCGATGGCTGCCAGACGGGAAATCCACTGTGCGGACGATAGAAGCCGCGCGCCGCGCCGGCGTCCGTGGTGAGCGTTCTATTCGGTGTGAAACAGCGCGCAATCAGGTCGGCGCGTCCGAGCCCGGCGGCCACGCGCAGGTTGTTCGGCGCGACGCCCGCTCCAGCCAGCAGGTCGGCGACGGCGCGATGCCCCCAGAAGAGCGCGACGACCAGCGGCGTCCCCCCTTCCCCGTGTGCAACGGCGTCGACTCGCGCGCCTGCGGCGAGCAGCCGCCGCGCGAGCTCGAGTTGCCCGGAATACGCCGCTTGATGCAGCGGCGTCCATCCGCGGTCGTTCGCCAGCGAGACGTCGGCGCCACGGTGGAGCAGCGTCATGACGAACGCGAGTGGATCGGCTGCGGCTGCCGATCTGTGGTCTCGCGCCGCGAGGCTGCACGCAAGATTGAGGAGCGTGTTCCCATTCGTGCCGCACGCATGCACGAGCTCGGGATGCGCGCCGAGCATCGCCTCGAGTCGAACCGCATCGCGATGCACGATGGCCTCGTAGGCATCGAGAAACGGCTCCTGGACGTCGCCGTTCGCCAGGGCATCGACGTGCGTCGCGAAGTCATCCCAATCGTCGAAGCCATGTTCGCGCGCATAGACGAGCCGAGCGTCGTCCAGCGTGAACGGCGCCGCGCGGATCTCGTCGACCGATGCCGCGGTGAACTGCGGATGCCAGCGACGGATCTGCTCCAATGCATTGGGCAGCCCTCCGGCGTGGACCTCGACGAGGCCGCGGGCGCGGTCATCGTACCATGCGAGATCGCGAATGAAGGGTCGCGTATGCCGGTTCATGTACGGGCTGTGACGCACGGAGTTGGCGGGCAGGTGGGCGCGACGCGTTGCGCGGACCGGACGCGTCCTGATCGCGCGCACCGACTATAGCGCTCCCCTCGCCCGCGTCAAGCTGGTGATCGCGGTGTGGGGATGGAGTGCGATCCCTCCCCCGAGCACTTAGCTTATTGCATCTCGATTCGCGACCTTTTTCTGCCGACCTATGACCAAATCGCGCACGCAATACATCATCGGTGTCGACCTCGGCGGCACGAACATCGTCGCTGGCGCCATGCCGGACGATGGGAGTCGGGAGCTGGCCATGCGCACCGAGCCCACACACGCCGAACGCGGCGCCGACGCCGTGGTCGACCGGATCGTGGCAATGATCGCCGAAGTCATGGCGGAGGTGAGTGCGTCGTGCGGCGCAACCTCGCGCGACTTCGTTGGTGTGGGCGTTGGCGCGCCAGGACCGCTCGATCGCGAGCACGGCGTCGTCGTGGTCGCGCCGAATCTGGGGTGGCACAACTTCCCGTTGCGCGACGAGATCGGTGCACGCGTGCGGCTGCCGGTGACGCTCGACAACGACGCCAACTGCGCGACGATGGGCGAGTGGTGGTGCGGCGCGGCCAAGGGAGCGCGCAACGTCGTGGGGCTCACCATCGGCACGGGGATCGGCGGCGGCGTCGTGCTCGAGGGTCAGCTCTACCATGGATCGTCGGACGTGGCCGGCGAGATCGGACACACGACGATCGATGCGAACGGTCGCTACTGCCGGTGCGGCAATTACGGATGCCTCGAAGCGTATGCGTCGGGCCCGGCGATCGCGCTCCGCGCGCGTGAAGCGCTGGAGCGTGATCTCGAGCCCGGCGAAGCATCGATCCTGCCGACCATCGTGAACGGCAACCTCGATCAGCTCACCGCGGCCACTGTGTACGATGCAGCCAACCGAGGCGATCACGTGGCGCTCGAGATCGTGCGCGATACCGCGCGCTTCCTCGGGACAGGGATCGCCAACCTGCTCAACATCCTCAATCCGGATGTCGTGGTGATCGCCGGCGGTGTGACGCAGGCGGGGGAGCGGCTATTCGAGCCGTTGCGCGCGGAGGTGCGCCGTCGCGCGTTCCGCCCCGCGGTCGAAGCGTGCCGCATCGTCCCAGGCGCCCTGCCGGGGACCGCAGGCGTGGTCGGCGCCGTCGCGACGTTCAAGGCGCAGCGCATGGGTGGAGTGTGAGTGTGAGTGTGCGGGATGCGGGAAGCGGGAAGCGGGAAGCGGGAACGGC
>DASSNR010000238.1:0-5138 GCA_035687925.1 Gemmatimonadaceae bacterium
GGACAGAGCCGACGACGCACTGAAGAGCGCGCGGAGCGCCAGAGCAAGAATCGGCATGGCGCGCTACGCGGCCTCGCGCAATGCAGCCATCGGCGTCTCCGCGAACACTCGGCGCCCTCCGAATACACCGATCGCGGTGGTGAGCAGCATCATCGCGAGGGCGATGGCCACGAGCGGCGCCACCGAGGGCACGAACGCCACCCCGAAGACGAAGTGCATGAGCGCCCACGCGCCGGCCACACTCAGCAACATCCCGGCCGCGCTCCCGAGCAGCCCCAACACCACGTACTCCGCCAGCATGATGCGTCCGATCTGTGCACGGGTCGCGCCGAGCGTCTTGAGGAGCACGGCTTCCCGCAGGCGCTGGCGTCGCGACGCGGCCACCGCGCTGAACAGGACGAGCGCGCCCGTCGCTAGGCTGAACAGCGCCATGAAGCGGATGGCCACACTCACCTTGTCGAAGATGCTCCCGATCGCCTGCTTGATGAGCGACAGGTCGATGCTCGATACATTGGGCGCGAGCTGCACCGCATCGTGCTCGAGCTGCGCGCGCTGCGTCGGATCGGGGACACGCGTGAGGAGCACGAACGTCTGCGGAGCGTGCTCCAGCGCGGCGGGCGGGAAGATCACGAAGAAATTGGGCTCGAAGCGCACCCAATTCACGTCACGCAGTGCCACCACGCGCGATTTCACCGGAACGCCCTGCACATCCCACGTCAGCGTATCGCCGAGCTCGACGCCGAGCTCCTGCGCCACGTCCTGCTCTACCGAGATGCCGAACACCGCGTCCGGTCCATTCGCCGCCTGTCGCGGCGGCCACGTTCCGGCCACGAGCGTCTCGGAGTTGATCAGGCTGTCGCGATAGCTCGAGCGGTACTCGCGCCGCACTGCCCACGACCGCCGCTCTCTCGCGAGCGACGCCACGGGTTGTCCGTCGATTTCCGCGATGCGCATGGGGACGATCGGCACGCGCTGCAGCACCGGCGCATCGGCGCGTTTCACCAGCGACTCGATCGGCCCGATCTGATCGTCCTGGATGTCGAAGAACGCGAGGTTCGCCGCCGACGCGAGGTTGCCGAACGACAGATCGCGTAGCAGGCTCGTCTGCACCAGGTAGAGCGTGCTCACGAGAAACGCGCCGAAGCCGAGCGCGAGGATGACGGCGCGCGTCTGATTCGCCGGACGGAACAGATTCGCCACACCCTGTCGCACCGGGTACGGCCAGTGCTCGCGCAGCACACGCCGCGCGATGGCCGATACCGCCGCCGCGCTCGCCCAGAGCACGATCACCACGGCGGCGATGGCGGCACTCATCCACAACCCCTGACGCACACGCCCCGCGCGCTGGATCGCGATGAGCACGACGCTCGCCACGAGCGCCGCTGCAGCAACCAGTCGCGGAACATCGCGCAGCCATCGACGCGCCGTTCCACTCGCCGGCTCATGTCGCAACGCCTGCAGCGGCGACACCCGGCGAATCGCGAGGAGCGGCAGGAGCGCGAACAGCACGGCCACCCACACACCGGTGGCGATCCCGGTCGCGATCGGCATGAGCTCGAGCCGCGTCTGGACGTTCACGGCAATGAAGCCGCCGAGGACGTGCGGGAGCGCGAACTGTGTGGCGACGCCAAGCGCCGCTCCGGCCGCCGCACCGACGAAGCCGAGCGCCGCCGCCTCGAGCAGGTAGATCGCGAGCACCTGGCCGCCCGTCGCGCCGAGACACCGGAACATAGCCACCGTGTCGATCTTCTCGGTGACGTACGCGTGGATCGCGCTCGCGACGCCGATCCCACCGAGGAGCAGGGCGACCAGTCCGACGATCCCGAGAAAACGATTCAGCTGTGTAACCGCCTCGGTGAGATTCCGCTCCGTATCCGCCACCGTTTCTGCGCGTAGATGTTCGGAGCGCAACGTCGGACGCAGCGCGGACACGAGCGCCTGCGCGGTCGTCGGCGGCGGGAGCTTGAGTTGCGCCTCGTACGTTGCGCGACTCCCGAACTGGAGCAGCCCCGTCTCGCTCAGATACTTGTATGGGATGTAGACCCGCGGCCCGAGTGCCGCGGCCACGCCCAGATCACCCGGGATGTTCTGCAGCGTCCCGATGATGGTGAAGCGCGCGCGCCCCAGCGCGATCGTGTCACCGACGTGCGCGTTGAGCGCGATGAGGAGGGCAGGGTCGACGAGCGTGTTGTGCGCACTCTGGAGCTCGGACCATCGCCCCACCGGTGCGGTTTCGATCGCGCCGTAATACGGAACGCCGGGCTCGACGGCGTGCACCTGCACGAGGCGCGTGCGCTGCGTGCTCGGCTCGAGCGCCATCGACGCGAACGTCGTCACACGCGCGATGGAGATCCCCTCATGCGAGAGCGAATCGAGCAGCGAGTCGGTGGCCGCATCGAACGGCTGACGCGATGAGAGCGAGAGATCGGCGCCGAGGATGTCGCGCGATTGCTCGCGAATCGAGCGCGTGACGTTCGCCGAGTACGAGTCGATGGCGACGAGCGCTGCAACGCCCAGTGCGATCGACGACATGAACAGGAGCAGGCGCCGGCGCGCGGTGCGGGAGTCCCGCCACGCGAGCTTCGGGATGGCGCGCCACCGTTGTGTCATGCCGCGAGCTCGCTGTCGTCCACCACCGCGCCATCATTCAAGCGGATGACGCGACCCGCGCGATTGGCGAGCGCCGAATCGTGCGTCACGAGCACGACGGTCGTCCCCGCCTCGCGGTTCAGCGTCTCGAGCAGCTCGATCACGCCGGCGCCCGTGGCACTGTCGAGGTTCCCCGTGGGTTCATCGGCAAAGAGGACGCTCGGCGCATTCGCGAAGGCGCGCGCGATGGCCACACGCTGCTGCTCGCCGCCGGAGAGCTGTGCGGGGTAGTGGTGCATGCGGTCGCCGAGTCCGACGCGCGTGAGCAGCTCGCGGGCGCGCGCGGCGGCGTGCGGCTCGCCGCGCAGCTCGAGGGGCACCTGCACGTTCTCGGCGGCGGTGAGTGTCGGGATGAGCTGGAAGCTCTGGAAGACGAATCCCACTTTCTCGCCGCGCAGCCGGGCACGCGCGTCCTCGGTCATGGTGGTGAGATCCTTGCCGTCGAGGAGCACAGCGCCGGCCGTCGGGGTATCCAGTCCAGCGAGGAGTCCGAGGAGCGTCGTCTTCCCACTCCCCGAGGGACCGACGATGGCGACGAACGCGCCATCGGGGATGGTGAAGGAGATGTCCCGGAGCACCCGCAGCTCGCGGTCGCCGCTTCGATAACTTTTCGTCAACTGCCTTGCAACGAGCATGAGAGTTCGATTGACGGTAATGGCGACGGCGCTGACCTGTGCCGCCAGTGCTTGCGGCCGCGGTGATGCACCGCCGCGCATCGCGACGCAGCGCGCGGGCACGACATCGGCATCGGAGTCCGCGCGTCCGGTGCGCGCCTCGACGCAGCCGACCATCCTCTTCGTCGGCACGAGTCTCACCGCCGGCTACGGGCTCGACGACCCCGACGACGCGTACCCCGAGGTGATCGCGCGGCGCATCGATTCCCTCGGCTTAAACTACCGGGTCGTCAATGCAGGTGTGAGTGGCGAGACGTCTGCCGGCGCGCTGCGTCGCATGAGCTGGTTGATGCGCGCCCCGGTGGATGTCTTCGTGCTCGAGACGGGCGCCAACGATGGACTGCGAGGCTTGAGCGTCGACTCGATGAAGGCCAACATCCAGGCGATCTTCGATTCGGTGCGCGTCGCTCATCCGAACGCGAAGCTGGTACTCCTCGGCATGGAGGCGCCGCCGAACATGGGCCCGAGCTATACGCGCGCGTTTCACGCCACGTTCCCGGCGCTCGCGGCGGCGAATCACGCGGCGTTCGTCCCCTTCCTGCTGGCGGGTGTCGCCGGGGTGGATTCGCTCAATCAGGGCGACGGCATCCACCCGAATGTGCGGGGCGCCGAGCTCGTGGCGGACAACGTGTGGCGCGTGCTGAGCGGGGTGCTGGAGACGCCCGCCGCGGTTGACCCGCATCGCGCTCCCGGCTAACTTACAAGGCTGGCAACTTTCGATTTCAAAGGCTGTTCGCCGCCCGCGGCGCCGACGACGTGCGCAGGCGGTGTGCGATCAGCCTTTCGTTCATGACCTTTCTGGTTGGTATACGACTTATGGCAATGCCCGCTACGCAGATCCGCCGCGGCATGGTGATCGTGTTCGAGGGCGATCCGTGCCGCATCACCGAGTTCCGCCACCACACGCCGGGCAACCTGCGCGCGATGGTGCAGGCGAAGCTCCGGAACCTGCGCACGGGCTCGAGCTTCGAGCACCGCTTCCGCGCCGCGGACTCGATCGAACGCGCGTCGCTCGAAACGCATGACCTCGAGTTCCTGTATCAGGGTGGGGACTTCTACCACTTCATGAACACGGAGAACTACGATCAGCTCGAGATGGACGCCGAGATGCTCGGCGACGCCGCGCAGTGGATGCAGCCAGGGATGCGGATCCAGGCCGAGTACTACGACGGCAAGCCGATCGGCATCCAGCTGCCGAACTCGGTGGAGCTGACGATCACCGAGACGTCGCCCGTCATGAAGAGCGCGACGAAGACCGCGTCGACGAAGCCCGCGGTGCTCGAGAACGGGGTGACGGTGAACATCCCCGAGTTCATCGGCTCCGGCGAGCGGATTCGCGTGAACCCGAACACGGGCGAGTATCTCGATCGGGCGAAATAGTGCGGGATGCGGGATGCGCTATGCGGGATGCGCAACGGCCTCGGAGGTGAGGGCCGTCTCCCACGAGCCGGTCGCATCCCGCACAACGCATCCCGCATCCCGCGCAGGTTGCTTCGCCTCTCATGCGCGATTAATGTTCTGGTCTTGGTCAGAACGCGCTTGGGCGATGACCAACTCTGGTGACTGTAGCTCAATTGGTTAGAGCACCGGACTGTGGCTCCGGGGGTTGTGGGTTCAATTCCCATCAGTCACCCTGAACGATCGGGCACCGGGTTCCGCTTAGGTCCGTAGCTCAATTGGTAGAGCACCGGTCTCCAAAACCGGCGGTTGGGGGTTCGAGTCCCTCCGGGCCTGTCGCCGGCGGAGCTGCGCGGTCAGAGACCGCAACCCGGACCGGCAAGGGGTGCCGTAATTCGGCAACGAGGTTTTGCCCCC
>DASSNR010000254.1:0-8557 GCA_035687925.1 Gemmatimonadaceae bacterium
CATTCACGTTCGAGCAGACCGTTCGCGTGCAGGCGCCCGTGGATCGCGTGTGGCGCTACCTCATCGACCCGCGCCAGCTGGTGCACTGTCTACCCGGCGCCGAGCTCACCGGTGTGGAGGGTGAGCGCACCTTCCTCGGCAGGGTGAAGGTGAAGGTCGGGCCCGTGACCGCGACGTACGCGGGGCGTGCACAGCTCGTCGAGGTGAACGACGCGGAGCACGTGGTGCGCATGACCGCCGAGGGGAAGGAAACGGCGGGCACCGGTGCGGCGAAGATGTCGATGACGAGTCGCGTGCGTGCGATCCCTGATGGCGGGAGCGAGGTTCATGTCGACGCCGAGCTCGAGCTCGCGGGGAAGCTCGTGCAGTTCGGGCGCGGGATGATCGAGAACGTGAACGCGCAGCTCTTCACGCAGTTCGCGGCGTGCCTGCGCGCCCGGCTCGAGGTGCCCGATGCGATCGTACCGCCCGTGCCCGCGCCGCCGCCGGCGGCCGCGGACGCGACACGCGTCGCGTCACCCGGAGTGCAGGGCGGATCGCGCACCTCGTCCGCACCGGTCGCAGAGAGCGCAGCCGCTGGATCGTCCAGCGCGGCTCCTGTTCGGGTCCTCCCCATTCTCCTCCGCGCGATCTGGGCGTCGTTCGCGAAGCGGTTCCGTCCCGGGAGCTCGTCGTCCCGCCAGGCGTAACGGCGCCAATTGCTGGAGGAACTTCTGTGTGCGACGTGTCACGATCCTGTCGTGACCAACCTGCGAGCGGGTCGTCTGATTAGGGACCCTTCATGAAGAAACTTTCACGTTGAAGGGTCCGAACTGCGCGGCTGTCCAGCGCACGACGAACTCTCTCAACGGAGCCTCGCATGTCTCGCACGTCTCTCGTCGCTCGTGGTGTGGTCACCACCGCCGCCATGGCGATCGCGTTTGCCGCCGTCGGCCCGTCGCCGCTCGCCGCGCAGACCGGGACCATCAACGCCACCGCGACGGTGCTGCAGCCCATCACGATCACCGGGTCGAACGACCTGCAGTTCGGCAACGTCTTCCCGGGCGTGAACAAGACCGTCGACTACACGGACGCCACCAACGCCGGCAAGTTCACCGTCGGCGGTGACGGCGGCGCACAGGTCGCCGTGAGCTTCACGCTGCCGACCGATCTCAACGGCCCCGCCGGCAGCACGCTGCCGATCAGCACGTGGACCGGCTACTACAACACCACCAACTCGGCGACATCGGGTGGAGCGTCGTTCACGCCGTCCGCGACCTCGTTCAACACGAACCTGAGCGGGACGACGGGGAGCCCTGGGTCGCTCTACGTTTTCCTCGGCGCGACCGTCACGCCGGCCGTCAATCAGACCCAGGGCGCGTATTCGAACACCGTTACGATGACGGTGGCGTATACGGGGTCGTAAGGAGCATCGGACGGTGCGCGACTCGCGCCACTCGATCACATCACGCACGCTGCGCTCGGCCCTGCTTCCGCTCATGATTCTCGTGTGCGGGGCAGGGTCGACGCACGCCAAGGCGCCCACCGTGCAGGTGGCGCGCGTGCAGGATCTCACCTTCGGCAACGTCTTTCCGGGGGTTCCGATCACCGTTCCGCTCACCGATTCGCGAGCGGGGCAGTACACGCTGGTGAATGGCACCGGCCGCGCGCTCACGGTGCAGCTCGTGTTCGTGCTGCCATCGACGCTCGCCACCGGCGGTGGAGCGCTCATGCCCGTACAATTCGGCCCCGCGTCGGCCGGTTTCTCGGCGACGGGCTCGCTCGGCAGCATGGTGCCATTCGATCCGAGCATCCCCTTCACCGCGACGATCGCCGCCAAGACCACCGCGCGTGTCTTCCTCGGTGGGACGTTGCAGCCGACGGGTGGTCAGGCGTTCGGCAGCTACACGGCGACGATCACCCTCACCGCACTCTAGCCGCTATGAAGCTGCTTCGCGCGTTGTCGCTCGTGGCATCGCTCATCCCCGCTGCACTCTCCGCGCAGGGCGTGCTCGTCGCACCCACGGGGATCTTCATCGACCCCCGTACACACGGCGGATCGGTGGAGCTGTACAACCCGGGGAGCGATCCGGTGGAAGTCTCCATCTCCACGGCGTTCGGGTATCCGGTGACCGACTCGCTGGGCCGCGTCACACTGCACATGGAGAACGCGCCCGCCTCGACCGTGCCTTCGTCGGCGTCGTGGATCGATGCGTTCCCGCGGCGCCTGGTCGTGCCCGCGCACGAGCGACGGACGGTGCGACTGCTTGCCCGCCCGCCGATCACGCTGCGCGACGGCGAGTACTGGTCCCGCCTCGTCGTGGAGGCGAAGGGCGGGCAGATCGCGCTGCAGTCGCCGAGCGACAGCATGGGGCTGCACGTCGGCCTCACGCTCGACGTCCGCACCATCGTCGCCGTCTTCTACCGTGTGGGGCACGTGAGCACCGGGCTCACGATGACCGATGCGCGCGCGCACGTCGCGCACGATTCGGTGGACGTGTGCGCGAGCTTCACGCGGCACGGGAACGCAGCGTTCCTCGGCGCGCTGCACGTCGCGCTCTCGAGCGGAGCGCGGACGCCGGCCACAGCCGTCTCCGTGCCGCTCGCCGTGTACTACGCGCTCGCACCGTGCGTCGCGATCCCGGCCAGATCGCTCGCGCCGGGGCGCTACGTGGCGCACCTGCTCGTGGACACCGACCGCAGCGACCTCCAGCGCACACTGCTCCTCCCCATCGCGCCGCTGCGCGACTCGGTGATCGTCACCGTCCCGTCGCCGCGGTAGCGCACGACTGACCCATGCGCGTCCGCATGCTGGGCCTCATCGCCGCCGTGCTCCTGCTCGGCGCGCCACGCATGGTGCGCGCGCAGCATGCGCCGGCCGAACGCGCAGCGCTGAATGCGGGCGCGCGTGCCCACGCCGGCATGGCGAGCATGAGTGGTGACTCGGTGGCGGGGACAGACGCGATGGCCGTACTGATCGAGCTGCGCATCGGGCGGCTCGCATCGCGCACGGTGCCGGCGCTGCGCGTGGGTGACGATGTGCTCCTCCCGGTCGATGCGCTGTTCGAGCTCACGGAGATCGCGCACCACCTGTCGCCGTCGGGGCAGATGGAGGCGACACTCCCCGACCCGTCGCAGCTCATCGTGATCGACGCCACGAGCGACACGATGTGCGCCGCTTCGCACTGCGTCGTCGCCGATCGCTCGCACCGCGTCACGTTCGGGGGTGAGCTGTTCGTGGCATCCGCATCGCTCGGGCAGCTGCTCGGCGTGCACTTCGCGGTCGATTGGCAGGAGCTCGTCGTTACACTGCTCGATCCGGATCAGCTTCCGATCGCACGGCGTATCGCGCACGACGACGCACGCCGCCGATTCCTGGAGCACCGCGCCGACCGGCGAGCGGCGCGCGATCGCACACTCGACATCTCCCGACCAGCGCTGGATGGCCTCGTGCTCGATTACGATCTCTCCGCACAGGGGAGCGACGTGATGCACACCGGGCACTATGCGCTCGCACTCGGTGCGAATCTGCTCGGCGGCTCGCTCGAGGGGTCGCTCGCGAGCATGGGTGCGGTGAGCGACGGCCGCTCGCGCGGCACGCTCTCGTGGACGGGCGTGTGGAGTAATGCGTCGATCGTCCGGCAGCTGCGGCTCGGCGATGCGCTCTCGAGCGGTCCGAGCCCGCGCCCCATGCGCGGCATCTCGATCGGCAACGAGCCGTATCTGCGGCTCACCGATTTCGGCACCACGGAGTTCATGGGCAGTGTGCCAGCCGGGTGGCTCGTGGAGGCATACCGTGGCGGCGAGCTCATCGCGTTCGACTCGTCGAATGCGGCGGGGCAGTTCGGGCTTCAGCTCCCGGTCGACTACGGCGACAACGCGGTGGACTTCGTCGCGTACGGACCGTTCGGCGAGACGCGCACCTTCAATCGCGTCTACCGCATTCCGGGCGGCCTGCTGCCCACACACCGCTTCGAGTACGGCGCGTCGGTCGGCGAGTGCACTCTGCTCGCGTGTCGCGCAACGGGCAACCTCGATCTTCGGTACGGGCTCTCTCCGCGCGTGACCGTACGCGGCGGCGTCGAACAGTTCTGGCGCGACACCATCGCCGATCTCGTGCAGCCGTATGCGTCGCTTACCGCCGCACTGACGAACGCGTGGTCCCTCGAGCTCCGCGGTGTCGCGCGCGCCGAGGGGGACGCGACCCTCCGCTTCGAGCCGTCGCTCGGCCTGAGTCTCTCGGCGCAGTACGCGCGCTACGCGACCGGTGTCGAAGCACCGATTCTCTCACCCGCTGGCTGGATCTCGCGCTGGGACGCGAGCGCGCTCGTCCGTCCGCTCGGCTTGCGGAGCTCGATCTACGTGGATGCGCGGGCACAGCAGATCGAGACGACGACCGGCACGCTGACGCGCGCGCAGCTCGGCACGTCCGTTCAGCGCGGCGGGTTGCGCGTGATGCCGTACGTTCGCGCGGAGCGCGACGCGGCGACCGACGGTTCGGCGCACACCCAGCCGTTCGTCGGCATGACTGCGCTCCTGCTCCCGCTCACACGACTGGGCCCGATGTTCGGCCAGCTGTGGTGGCGCGGTACGATCGAAGCGGCGAGCCCGACACGCCTCGCGAGCGCGTCGATGGCGATCTCCGGTCCACTCGGCAACGCGGTGCGTGCCGAGCTCGGCACGGTGTGGATGCGCGGGATGCCCGGTCCGTCGTTCACGCTCACGTTCAGCGCGGACCGCGGCAAGCTGCGCTCCTACACGACGCTCTCCGCACAGCAGGGGACGACGCCAGGTGTCACGCAGGCGCTCGAGGGCTCGCTCCTCGTGGACCGCGCGTCGCACGACGTGATGCTCGTCCCCGGCCCGTCGCTGCAGCGCGCGGGCGTCGCGGGTCGCGTCTTTCTCGATGCGAACGGCAACGGGAAGTGGGATGTCGGCGAGACCGCGCTCGCCGATGTGCGCCTGCGTGTCGGCGCGCAGACGGTCGTCACCGACTCGAGCGGGACGTTCCGCGTGTGGGACGTGGTGCCGTTCGAGCCGCTGCGCGTGACCGTCGATTCCATGAGTCTCGCGTCGCCGCTCTGGGCACCGCTCTTCGACGACATGGACGTCGTGCCGAGCCCGAATCGGTTCCAGCTGCTCGACGTCCCGATCACGCCGGGCGGCGAGATCGACGGGCGCGTGCTGCAGCCCAGCGGGACGACGGCGACGGGGCTCCCCGGTGTTCGCGTCACGCTGACGAATCGGACGACGGGGCGTGCGTACACGACGACGACGTTCTCCGACGGAACGTACGTCGTGCTCGGCGTGCCCCCCGGACGCTACGAGGTCGCGGTGGATGCCCGCGACCTCGTTCGACTGCGCGGCACGGCGATCACCGTGCCCGTCGATGTACCCTTCGATGTGAACGGTGCACGCGTCGTCGCGACCGCGGTCACCGTTCGGTCGACGCTAGCCGCGCGCTGAGTGCGCTCGCTCCACGGCGCGCGCCAGCGCGCGCTGTGCATAGACGGACGCGAGCTGCGCCTTGTACTCCGCCGAGCCTTGCAGGTCGGCGCGCGCTTCAATGTCGTCGCTCACGTGATGCGCGGCAGCTGCGAGCGTCGCCTCGGCTGCCGCCCTCCCGGTGAGCGCCTGCTCGACCGCCGGCAACCGTGCGGCCGTCGGCCCGACCCCGGTGATCGCCACGCGCGCGCGCTCGATCGTGTCACCGTTCAGCGTGATGACCGCCGCGACACCGACGAGCGCGAAGCGGGACGCGGGGTGCGGGTACTTCGCGTACGCGCTTCCCGTCCCCGCTGGCGGCATCGGGATGCGGATCTGCGTGAGCACTTCATTCGGCTCGAGCGCGCTCGTCAGCAGTCCCACGAAGAAGTCGGTCGCGGGAATGGTGCGCGAGCCCTTCGGTCCGATCGCCGTGAGCTGCGCATCGAGCGCGAGCATGACGGCCGGGAGGTCGGCCGCGGGATCGGCGTGCGCGAGACTGCCCCCAAGCGTCCCCATGTTCCGCACCTGCGCGTCGCCAATCTGCGACGCGGCCTCGGGGATGATCGGCAGCTTCTTCTTCAACAGCCCGGAGCTCTCGAGCATCCAGTGCGTGGTCGTCGCACCGATGACGATCGCGCCGTCCGCTTCGCGAATCCCGGCGAGCCCAGGAATCTTGCGCACGTCGATGAGATGCGCGGGCTGCGCGAAGCGGAGCTTGAGGAGTGGGATGAGCGAGTGGCCGCCGGCGAGGAGCTTCGCGTCGTCCTCGTAGCGCGCGAGCAGCGTGACCGCTTCGTCGACGCTTCCAGCCACATGGTACTCGAATGGTGCGGGGTACATGTCAGGCCCTCCCCTGCTGCGCGGTGTGGACTGCCTCCCAGATCTTCGACGGCGTGAGCGGAATGTCGAGGTGCGTGATGCCGAATGGCGCGAGCGCATCGAGCACCGCGTTCGCGACCGCCGGCGTCGACGCGATCGTCCCCGCTTCGCCCGCGCCCTTCACGCCGAGTGGATTGATGGGCGACGGCGTGACGGTGCGAGCGGTCTCGAACATCGGGAGCATGTCGGCCTTCGGCACGCCGTAATCCATGAGCGAGCCGGTGAGGAGCTGCGCGTTCTCGTCGTACTGCGCGCCCTCCCACAGCGCCTGCGCGGCGCCCTGCGCGATACCGCCATGCAGCTGGCCGTCCACGATCATCGGATTGATGACGTTGCCGACATCATCCACCGCGACGTAGCGCTGGAGCTCCACGTGTCCGGTGTCGATGTCGACTTCGACGACGGCGATGTGCGTGCCGAACGGGTACGTGAAGTTCGAGGGATCGTAGAAGCTGGTTGCCTCGAGCCCGGGCTCCACTCCTGCCGGCATGCTGTGCGCGAGGTACGCGGCGAGGCTGATCTCGGCAAAGCTCTTCGCGCGATCGGGCGAGCCCTTCACGAAGAAGTTGCCACCCTCGAACGTCATGTCTTCAGGCGCGGCCTCGAGCAGATGCGCGGCGATCTTCTTCCCCTTCTCGGCGATCTTCTGGATGCTCATGTGGATCGCCGTGCCGCCCACCGCGCCGCTGCGACTGCCGTACGTTCCCATGCCGAACGGGACGCGACCGGTGTCGCCGTGCACGACCTCGATGTCGTCGAGTGCGATCCCCAATTCACTGGCCGCGAGCTGCGCGAACGTCGTCTCGTGTCCCTGCCCGTGGCTGTGCGACCCGGTGAAGATCGTGACCTTCCCCGTCGGGTGCACGCGTACCGTCGCGCTCTCCCAGAGGCCGGCCTGCGCGCCGAGCGAGCCGACCACCTGCGACGGCGCGAGCCCGCACGCCTCGATGTAACAGGAGATGCCGAGCCCGAGGTACCGGCCGCGCCTGCGTGCTTCGGCCTGCTGACTGCGGAAGCGCTCGTAGCCGACCATCTCGAGCGCGCGGTCCAGCGCGGGCGCGTAGTTGCCGCTGTCGTACGCGAGCGCGACCGGCGTCTGGTATGGGAACTGGTCCTTGTCGATGAAGTTGCGACGGCGCAGCTCGGCGGGATCGATGCCCAGCTGCTTCGCCGCGATGTCCATCGTCCGCTCGATGAGGTAGCACGCTTCGGGACGCCCCGCGCCGCGGTACGCATCCACCGGCGTCGTGTTGGTGAAGACCGCGTCGACCTCGGCGTAGATGGTCGGGAACGTGTACAGACCGTTGAGCAGCGTGCCGTACAGATACGTCGGAATCGCGGGCGCGAAGAGCGAGAGGTGCGCGCCGAGGTTCGCGACGGTGTGTACGCGGAGACCGAGCACGCGGCCGTTCTCGTCGAACGCCATCTCCACCTCCGTCACGTGGTCGCGGCCGTGCGCATCGGTCATGAAGCTCTCGCGGCGCTCCGCGGTCCACTTCACGGGTCGCCCGAGCTGCTTGGATGCCCAGGAAACGACGCACTCTTCCGGATAGACGAAGATCTTCGAGCCGAACCCGCCGCCCACGTCGGGCGCGATGATGCGGAACTTGTTCTCCGGAAGCCCGAGCACGAACGCGCCCATGATGAGCCGGTGCACGTGCGGGTTCTGCGACGTGAGGTAGAGCGTGAGCTCATCGGTCGCGCGGTTGTAGCTGGCGAGCGCGGCGCGCGGCTCGATGGCATTGGGGATGAGACGTTGATTCACGAGGTGCTGCTTCACGACGGTATGCGCACTGCGCATCGCCGCGTCCGTCTTCTCCTTGTCACCGATGCTCCAGTGGAAGCTGCGGTTGTGCTCCGCCTGGTCGTGCACGCGCGGCGCGCTGTCGGCGAGCGCCTCGGTGGCGCTCGCGACGGCGGGGAGCTCCTCGTACTCCACCTGCACGAGCTCGGCGGCATCCTTCGCGATGTAGGGCGAGTCCGCGATCACGACCGCGACCGCTTCGCCAGCGTAGCGCACCTTGTCCGTCGCGATCGGGCGGCGCTCGGTGAGGATGATGCCGGGAAGCAGCCACCCGGCGGGAATCGGATTCACACCGCCGTCGGCGAGATCCTTTCCGGTGTACACCGCGCGGACGCCGCGCATCGCGCGCGCCGCGTCAGCATCGATGCTGCGCACCATCGCGTGCGCGTACGGGCTCCGCACGAACGC
>DASSNR010000255.1:0-9629 GCA_035687925.1 Gemmatimonadaceae bacterium
TCCCGCTTCCCGCTTCCCGCGCAGCCCTGCTCCCGATAACATCCGTGCATGGCTAGCCAGCATGCACCACAGGGCAATGCATCGTTCACGGTGGGGCTCATACAGCAGGCGGTGAGTCCCGATCGGAACGTCGCGGTGGATGACGCGGAGCGCGGGATTCGCGACGCGGCCTCGCGCGGCGCACAGATCATCTGCTTGCAGGAGCTGTTCGACGCGCCGTACTTCTGCAAGGTGACGGACGCCGAGCGGTTCAATCTCGCCGAGCCGATCCCGGGGCCGACGGTGGAGCGAATGCAACGGCTCGCGAAGGAGCTCGCGATCGTCATCATCGTGCCGATCTTCGAGAAGCGCGCGGCGGGCGTCTACCACAACTCGGCTGCCGTGGTCGATGCGGATGGCTCGCTGCTCGGCGTGTATCGGAAGATGCACATTCCCGACGATCCGCTCTATCACGAGAAGTACTACTTCACACCGGGCGAGATCTACGATCACGGCGCGACGCCGGGTCAGTCGGCGGGCTTCCGCGTTTTCCGCACGCGCTACGCGACGATCGGCGTGCTCATCTGCTGGGACCAGTGGTATCCGGAGGCAGCGCGCATCACGAGCCTCATGGGTGCGGAGATTCTGTTCTATCCGACGGCGATCGGGTGGCATCCGGCGGAGAAGACGGAGTGGGGCGCGGCGCAGGCGGACGCGTGGCGCACCGCGCAGCGCGCGCACGCGATCGCGAACGGTGTCTATGTCGCTGCGGCGAATCGCGTAGGGCACGAGCCTGAGCCTGGCACGCAGGGGCTCGAGTTCTTCGGGCACTCGTTCATCTGCGATCCGTTCGGGCGGATGATTGCGGAAGCGGGGACGGAGCCCGCGGTGCTTGTCGCACAGTGCGATCCGGCGCTGATCGAGTATACGCGACGCAACTGGCCGTTCCTGAGAGATCGACGGATCGATGCGTATGGGCCGATCCTGAACCGGTGGCTCGGGACTCGGGACTCCGGACTCGGGACTCGGGACTGACAGGTCAGCGAGTGAGGCTGGAGATCATCCGACTCAGCATGCGGCCGGTATGGTCAATGAGCTCTCGACAGGGTGTGACTTCATCCTCGCGCAGGTAGTTCAGGCAGAGCGCTACTTCGATGTGAGTAGCGAGTTCCATCAGGGAGCCGCGCGCTATCGAAAGGTGATGAACGTATTCACCTCGATGCAGGCGTCCATTTCCCTCCGCTATGTTTGCCGGAACCGATACTACAGCGCGCTGCAGTTGGCTCGACAGGCCATACCGTTCGTGCGGCGGAAAGCGAGTCGCGAGTGCGTAGGCTTCAATGACCAGCTTCAGCGCTGTCTTCCAAACCACGAGATCGCGATGGTCCCGCACCATGTGCCCCTCGCCGAATTGAAGTGGCGCTAGTGTAAGCACGTGCATCGCCTTTCATCGCATCGTTCTGCTGCTATGCCCGTCAATTCGCCGCATAATTCAACGTCCCACGCAGCCGCCGAGTCCCGAGTCTCGAGTCCCGGCCGGTCCGAGTCCCGAGTCCCGAGTCCCGAGTCCCGCCGCATGCCCGCCGAGTGGGAGCCGCACACCGCAACCTGGCTCGGCTGGCCGCATCACCGACCCGATTGGCCTGGGAAGTTCGAGCCGATTCCCTGGGTGTACGCGGAAATCGTCCGCGCGCTGCACACGTACGAGCCCGTCGAGATTCTGTGCAACGGCGACGAGACGCGTGAGTCAGCGCTCGCCGCACTCCGCGCGCACGATGTCGATCTCACGCGAGTCGGATTGCACCTCGTTCCCACGGATCGCACGTGGGTGCGCGACTCCGGCCCCACCGGCGTGATGTCGCCCGACGGCGCCGTGCACTGGGTCGCGTGGTGCTTCAACGCGTGGGCGAAGTACGACAACTACCAACGCGACGCCCGCATCGCATGCGCCATCGCGGAGCTGAGCGGGCTCCCGGTCGAACAGGCGATACGCCCCGACACCGGCGCGCCGCTCGTCCTCGAGGGTGGCGGAATTGAAACCGATGGCGCGGGCACACTGCTCGTCACCGAGGAGTGGCTCCTCTCCGATGAGCAGGTGCGTAACCCGGGACTCGATCGCGCCGGCTACGAGGCGGCGTTCGCGCACTACCTCGGCATCGAGCGCACGATCTGGCTGGGCGAAGGATGCGTCGGCGATGACACGCACGGCCACATCGATGACATCGCCCGCTTCGTCGACCGGAACACGATAGTTCTCGCTTACGAGGCAGATCCGAGCGATGAAAACCACGAGCGCTCCGCGGACAACCTGCGCCGGCTCGAGCTCGCCGCGCGCACACACCCGACACCGCTTCGCATCGTCACGCTTCCCTTCCCTCGCCCGGTCATCATGGATGGCACGCGGCTTCCAGCGAGCTACGCCAACTTCTACATCGCCAACGGCGTCGTCCTCGTGCCCACCTTCAATGATGTGAACGACCGCATCGCGCTCAACGCGCTGGCCGAGCTCTTCCCCGATCGCGCAGCAATCGGCATCCACGCGGTCGATCTCGTGTGGGGGCTCGGCACGCTGCACTGCCTCACGCAGCAGCAGCCCGCGCCGCGCTGACCCCGACGCCATGACACACGCGCCCCGCACGCGGACGGCCGAACGTCCCGACGAGCGCGCCGCAGACACACGCGCCCCGCACGCCCAGCCGGCGCCGCGCAAGTGGTGGATCCTCACCGCCGTCGGCGTCGGTACCTTCATGTCCGCGCTCGATGCGAGCGTCGTCAACACGATGCTCCCCATCATCAGCCGAGCACTCGGCGCGAGCGTGGCGACCATCGAGTGGGTGGTCACGGCGTATCTGCTCGTCGTGAGCGCGCTGCTCCTCGGCGTCGGACGGCTCGGCGACATGCGCGGCCACAAGACGGTCTATCTCTCGGGCTTCGCGGTGTTCGTGATCGGCTCGGCGCTGTGCGGCGCGTCGCCGTCGGCGGAGATGCTCATCGCGTTCCGCGCGCTGCAGGGCGTGGGCGCCGCGATGCTCTTCGCCAGCTCGCCCGCGATCCTCACCAAGAGCTTCCCCAGCTCCGAGCGCGGGCGCGCACTCGGCCTGCAAGCGATGATGACCTATCTCGGGCTCACGACGGGCCCGTCGCTCGGCGGCTGGCTCACCGGCGTGTTCGGTTGGCGCTCGATCTTCTACATCAATGTGCCGGTCGGAGCGCTCGCGATGGCGCTCAGTTGGCATTTCATCCCGCGCGAGCGGCCGAGCGGGCGACACGAACGCTTCGATGTATCGGGGGGCGCGCTCTTCGCGCTCGGACTCACCGCGCTGCTGCTCGCGCTGAATCAGGGACACGTGTGGGGGTGGGCCTCGGCGCCCGTCATCGCGCTGATCGTCTTCGCGGCGCTCGTCCTGGCCGCGTTCGTGCGGCTCGAGTTGCGCATCACGAGTCCGATGCTCGATCTGCGACTCTTTCACAACCGGCTCTTCTCGGCGTCCACGGTGAGCGCGGTGCTCAACTACATCTGCGTCTACACCGTCGTCTTCATCCTCCCATTCTACCTGATTCAGGGACGCGGGCTGGGGCCCGCACGCGCGGGACTCGTGATGACGGCGGAGCCGATCGTGATGGTGATCGCCGCACCGCTGAGCGGCGCACTCTCCGATCGCATCGGCTCGCGTCTCCTGAGCACGGGCGGGATGGCGATACTCGGCGTAGGGCTCCTGCTCCTGGCGCGCCTGCAAGCACAGTCGTCGTTCACCGCGATCCTCGTGGCGCTCGCGGTGGTCGGCCTCGGCACGGGAATCTTCGGCTCGCCGAACAACAGCGCCCTCATGGGCTCCGCACCGCGCGAGCGCCAGGGGATCGCGGCCGCGATTCTCGCGACAGCGCGCAACGTGGGGATGGTGCTCGGCGTCGGACTCGCCGGCGCCGTGTTCACGTCGGTCCTCACGCATCACCACCACACCGCCGCGGCACTGTTCACCGCGGCACGCGCCAGCTTCATCGCGGCCGCGATCGTCGCGGTGGTCGGAATGGTGACGTCGATGGCGCGCGATTCGGGACTCGAAACTCGTAGGGGCCGGGACTAGGGACTCGGGAAGCGGGAAGCGGTGTCATTCCGAGCGAAGCGAGGAATCTCGGCCCGCCGGGCCGAGATTCCTCGCTTCGCTCGGAATGACAACCGAGGCAGTCCCCGAGTCCCGGCTTACCGCACCAACTCGACCGTCGACGTGATCGTCTGACGGATCGGCGCCTGCTGGCCCGCGCCGCCGGCGGCATCGAGCGTCAGGTTGATCCGCTGCGTGGAGTGTGAGCCGAGGTAGACGCCGTCGTCGCTCACGAAGTGCACGCCGCTGATCGTGCCGTCACCGTCCAGGTGGATCGGTTCGCCGGCTTCCGTCTTCTGTCCCGTCGTGGCGAGGGTCGATGTGCGCGATACGTTCCAGGCGTGCTTCCCCGCAACGGTCGTGTCGCCGACGAGCTTCGTGGTCGTGACCGTCGTCGTGGTGACGTCGAAGCCGTTGCGCTGGGCGCGCTCGGTGCTCGAGTCGCTCCATTCGCTCCCCACCGCGAGGGGGCGCGGTGGGAACTCCACGAAGAAGCGCGAGAACGCCTCATCGAGCGCATGATAGAGATCGGCCGTCTCGGCATCGCCGGCGTTGGTCGCGGGTTGGAAGCCGTACACCTTCCCCTGCGGCGAGATCGTCCCGGTGATCGTGATCCCGCGGAAGCGATCGAGATTGGGTGCCGGTGCCGCGAGCGTCGAGCTCACGTTCACCGAATCGAGTGTGACGGTGAAGCGGAGCGTGTCGCGCGAGTGCGGCGCGAGGCCGACGGTGACGAGCTGCGTGGTCGTGGTCTGGAACTCGAAGGGGGCGCGCCCCCCGGCCTGCGCCTGCGTGCGCTCGATGACCGTCGTGAGACGGTAGCGGTGCGAGCCGGGGGCGTAGGCGAAGCGTGTGTCCCTCGTGGGCGTGGCGGGAGCGACGAGCGAGGCGAGGAACGGGAGGGCGAGTGCGGCTGAAGCGAACTTGAGCATCATGGGTGGATCCTCCAGGTGGCCGATGCACGGCCCGTGCGGCAGCCGGGAGTGGAAGCTACGTGCCATATGTCAATCGCGCTATCGGAATCCGCGTGCGGCGGCGCGGATGTACCATACCGCTTCACGAGCCGGCGCCTCGCATCCCCGATTCTTGCAACACCTCACCGAAGGACATGTGAGGTGAGAGAGGGAATTCCCACGAATTCCGAATCGTTCCGAACGACAGATGTGAGTTGGCGATGAGACATAGTCCTTTGCGTACCGCCCGTGACGAGGGCGAGCTGGCCGCCCTGGTGGATGCCGTGCGCCGCGAGGCCCACGCGATCCGCAGCGATCGGGATCTCGATCCACTGATGGAGATGATCGGCGACGCGCACTACGTGCTCCTCGGCGAAGCGACGCACGGCACGGCCGAGTTCTACACGTGGCGCGCCGAGCTGTCCAAGCGGTTGATCCGCGAGAAGGGATTCACCTTCATCGGCGTCGAGGGTGACTGGCCCGACTGCTATCGCGTGAACCGGTTCATCAAGTCGCTCCCCGACTCGGGCACGAGCGCGCGTGACGTACTGCACGCGTTCAGTCGATGGCCGACGTGGATGTGGGCGAACGAAGAGGTGGTGGAGCTCACCACCTGGATGCGCCGCTACAACAACGCGGTGCCCGCCGAGCGGCAGGTGGGGTTCTACGGTCTTGATGTGTACTCGCTGTACGAATCGATGGCCGCCGTCGTCGCGTATCTCGAGCGCGTGGATCCGGAGGCGGCGCAGGCAGCGCGCCGCGCGTATCGCTGCTTCGAGCCGTACGGCGAGGACGTGCAGGAATACGCGCGCGCCACCGTGCTCGTCCCGACCTCGTGCGAGGACGAAGCGGTCGCGATGCTGCAGGAGCTGCGCATGCACGCGCCCGAGTACACGGAAGACGGACGCGATGCGTACTTCAACGCCGAGCAGAACGCACTCATCGCGCGGAACGGCGAGCTGTACTACCGCACGATGGTGCGCGGCGGTGCGACGTCATGGAATGTCCGCGACCACCACATGACGGAGACGCTCGAGCGTCTCATGGCGCACCACGGTCCCACCGCCAAGGCGATCGTGTGGGCGCACAACACGCACGTCGGCGACGCACGCTTCACCGACATGGCGCGCGCCGGGATGGTGAATGTCGGGCAGCTCGTGCGCATGGGACACGAGGCCGAGGGCGTGGTGTTGATCGGCTTCGGGACGGACCACGGGACGGTGATCGCCGCGAAAGAGTGGGGACTTCCGATGCAGCGCATGCGCGTCCCCGAAGCACACGCCGGGAGCTACGAGGACGTGATGCATCGCACCGGCGTCGGCGACTTTCTCCTGTTGCTCCACGAGGAGCACGCGGGCCCCGCGCGCGCGATGCTTGAGGAGGTGCGCGGCAACCGCGCCATCGGCGTGGTCTACGACCCGCGCATCGAGCACTGGGGAAACTACGTTCCCACGATCCTCCCGCAGCGCTACGACGCCTTCATCTTCATCGACGAGACGCACGCCGTTTCCCCGCTCCACATGCCGGTCGTCGTCGAGGGGGAAGTGCCGGAGACGTATCCGACGGGAATGTGAGTGCGCGGGAAGCGGGATGCGGGATGCGGGAACGGCTCGTGGAGAGACACCTCTCAGCCCCGAGGTTGTTCCGCATCCCGCATCCCGCTTCCCGCTTCCCGCGCAGTTGACAGCGCCAGCAGCTCCAGCACCTCTTCATCGCTCGTCTGGGTGAAGTCGTCGTACCACGCGCCCACGCCGTAGAAGCGCTGCGGGACGGCGAGGCAGACGATCGCGTCGGCGTCGTTGTGGAGCAGCTCGGTCGCCTCGGGGGAGCACACGGGCGCCGCGAAGATGAGGCGCCTCGGGTGCTCGCGCTCGAGCGACGCGAGTGCGGCACGCGCCGTCACCCCCGTCGCGAGGCCGTCGTCCACGAGCACCACCGCGCGCCCCGTCACATCCGGCGCCGGGCGGCCGTGGCGGAATCGGCGCATCCGACGGTCGAGCTCCGCCAGCTCGCGCTCGGTCACGCGCTCAATGTAGTCGTCAGGAATGTGCAGCGCGCGGATCGCCATCGTGTCGAGCACGCGCGTGCCCCCGGGCGCTACCGCACCGATCCCCAGCTCCTCGTGTCCGGGGGCGCCGAGCTTGCGCGCGATGAAGACGTCGAGCGGCGCGCCGAGCGCCAGCGCGATCTCATATCCGACAGGTACGCCGCCGCGCGGAATCGCCAGCACGATCGGATGCTCCTGCTTGAGATGCGGGAACTCGGCGAGCAGCTCGCGCGCCAGTCGCTGTCCGGCGTCCACCCGGTCACGAAACAGCATGCGCTACTCCTCGTGTGCGCCAGGGAGGAAGCGCACGAACCACTCGGTCGCGAGATCGGCGACCGTCTCGAGCGAGCCCGGTTCCTCGAACAGGTGCGTCGCGCCCGGGACGATCCGCATCTCCTTCTTCGTGCGCAACGCCTCGAATGCGGCGCGATTGAGGGGAATCACCGGCGCATCGTTCCCACCGACAATGAGCAGCGTCGGTGCGCGCACTCGCGCGAGGTACGGCATCGCGAGATCGGGGCGCCCGCCACGTGCGACGACGGCGAAGATCGGCGATTCCCGGGTCGCCGCTGCCTGCAGTGCCGCCGCCGCGCCGGTGCTCGCCCCGAAGTAGCCGACGGCGAGCGCCGACGTTTCGGGCGTCTCCACGAGCCATTGCGTCGCATCGAGCAGCCGCCCCGCGAGGAAGTCGATGTCGAAGCGCAGATGCGCCGTGCGCGTATCGACGATCTCCTCCTTGCGCGTCAGCAGATCGATGAGGAGCGTCGCGAGCCCCGCCTCCTGGAGCATGTGCGCGACGTAGTTGTTCCGCGGGCTCATCCGCCCGCTGCCACTCCCGTGCGCGAAGAGAATGACCCCCTGCGCGCCATCGGGGAGACCGAGGATCCCGTGCAGCACGGCGTTCCCGGACCGGACTTCGACATCGTGGACTACAGCGGCGGCTCGCATCGACTCCTCTCACCTCATCGCTGCCGGACAACCAGTGGCGAGGGATCGCGACGGGCCGGCCGCGCAACGTGCGAGTCGTCCTGCCCCGCGTCCGCACCACACGACCTCTCGATACAACGCTGCAAGGAGTGAGCCTCCCACGGCTCATCCGGTGCCGCGCGGCAGCGACTGCATGAGCAGCTGGATGTCGGCCCGCAGCGCTTCCACCTCCGACCGCAACGCATCCACGGATTGCGCGCCTGCCACCGGCGCCTCCGCATCCTCCGCATCCCGGTCGATGAAGTAGCTCGCGAGCGTCGCCGTCACGTAGCCGAACACCGTGAACGCATACAGCGCGAGGATCAACGCGAGCATCCGCCCGCCCGGCGTCGCCGGCCAGGCCTGCGAGCCCATCGTCGTCATGATCATCGCCGTCCACCACAGCGATGACCCGTACGTCTCGAACCCACCGCTCGGCTGCCCGTGCTCGAAGGCGTACATCCCTGCCGCGCCAGCGAGCGTGACGAGCGCCGTCGCCGTGACGACGTAGCCGAAGCCGCGCCGGCCGAACGTCGCCTTGAGCGCCGCCATCCCGCGGTTGATCGACCCGACCACACGTACCAGCTGCAGCTCGGGCGCCGCACGCATCACGCGCACCACACGGAAGACGCGCACGATGCGGAACACGCGCAGCGCGGGAACGAACAGCGAGATGACGGTGAGCCAGTTGTGCTTCAGGTACTCCCACTTCGCCGGCGCGAGGAACAGCTCCAGCAGGAAGTACAGAATGAAGATCACCCAGATCGCATCGACGGCCGTCTGCAGGTACGGCGTGAGTCCGCGCACCAGGCTGAGGATGAGCAGCACGAGCCACGTGAAGCCGAGGACGACCATCGGCGTCTCGAGCACATCGCTCATGTGCTGCAGCAGCTCGTGTCGTTGGTGATCGAGCGCTTCGCGCTCTGGTGATCTGCTGTCCGTGCGCGGCGACATGCCCCTGCCTCCCTGTGCGCGATCGAGGCGCTACCGCTTCTCCTCCTCTCGCAAGCCCGAGTCCAGCGGCGCGATCCCGGGGCCGCCCGTCCCGCGCACCGGCACGCGTCCATCCGACATGATCACCGTCTTCGTTGGATAGGCGAAGCCGATGTCTTCCTCGGCGAAACGGCGGAAGAGCGCGAGGTTGATCGCCTGCTGGATGTCCATGTACACGGTGTAGTCGGGGCTCAGCACGTAGTACACGGTCTCGAAGTTCAACGAGTAGTCGCCGTACTCCTTGAAGTGCGTGCGATCCAGCCGCGTCTTCGGCTGCGCCTCCACCGCCTCGCGGATCATCCCCGGGATGCGCGCCACCGTCTCGTACGGCAGGTTCTCCACGACGCCGATCTGAAACACGACGCGGCGCTCGGTCATCTGCTTGTAGTTCCGGATGCGCGACTTGAGCAGATCGGAGTTCGAGATGACGATCTGCTCGCCCGACAGACTGTGGATACGCGTCGATCGAAGCCCGACGTACTCCACGCTCCCCATGTACTCATCGAAGATGATGAAGTCGCCGATGAGAAACGGCTTGTCGAGGTAGATCGACATCGCGGCGAAGAGGTCGCCGAGCACGCTCTGCGC
>DASSNR010000257.1:0-7172 GCA_035687925.1 Gemmatimonadaceae bacterium
CGATCGCCTCCTTCGGCATGCCGAACACGACGCAGGTCGCCTCGTCCTGCGCGATCGTATGCGCGCCGGCCTGACGCATGGCGAGGAGCCCCTTCGCGCCATCGGAGCCCATGCCCGTCATGAGCACGCCCACCGCGTTGCGCCCCGCATTCTTCGCCACCGACTCGAACAGGACATCGATGCTCGGTCGCTGATGGAAGACCGGGGGGCCATCCTTGATGCGCACCGAGAAGTTCGCCCCGCTCCGCTGCAGCACCATGTGGCGGTTTCCCGGTGCGAGCAGCGCGGTGCCAGGGACGACCGCGTCGCCGTCGCGCGCCTCGCGCACCTCGATCTGACACGCGTCGTTGAGCCGCGCGGCAAATGAGGCGGTGAAGAGCTCGGGCATGTGCTGCACGATCACCGTGCCCGGCGCATTCGCCGGCAGCGCGGCGAGCACCTGCTCGATGGCGCCCGGTCCACCGGTGGATGCACCGATCGCCATGACGCGATGCGTCGTCTCGATCGACGCGAGCGAGGGGAGCGGTGGACGGAGTGCCGGCTCTGCGCTCGCGCGCTCCACGTTCGACGCTGCCGCGACGCGGATGGCGCTCGCGAGATGGCGGTGCACGTCCGGAATCGTGTACTCGGATCCGGGCTTGCTGACGATGTCGATCGCGCCGAGGGCGAGCGCTCGGACCGCGGCCTCGCTCCCCTCGGGGGTGAGCGAGCTCACCATCACGACGGGAATCGGATCCTGCATCATGAGCTCCGCCAGGAAGGTCAGCCCATCCATGCGCGGCATCTCGACGTCGAGCGTGATGACGTCGGGGCGCAGCTTGGCGATCTTCTCGCGCGCGACGAGCGGATCGACGGCCGTCCCCACGACCTCGATGTCGTCGCAGTGCGCCAGCTCGTCGGTGAGCATCTTCCGGACGATGGCGGAGTCATCGACAATCAGTACGCGAATCATGCAGGTCCTGTCGGAGTGAAGTGAGGAAGGGCAGCGCGTGCTGTGCCGCGTCGCGCGAGGGGCGCGGGCTCATCGCGTGTCGAATGGTTTGACGTACACCGCGGGGCGCACGTACGTGAACCGGTGCGCGAGCCCCGTGAGACTCTCGGCGTGCCCCACGAACAGCTCGCCGCCGGGCGCGAGCAGCTGCCAGAGACGATCGATGAGCCGCTGCTGCGTCGCCCGATCGAAGTAGATCATCACGTTGCGGCAGAAGATGACATCGAACGGCCCACGCATCGGCCACGGGCTCATCAGGTTGAGGTGCGCGATGCGCACGAGCGCGCGCACGGCATCGGTCACGCGGTAGGTGCGCGGCTCGCCGGACTGCACGATGAAGTGCCGCATCACCACCTCCGCCGGCAGCTCGCGCACCGCCTCCTCATCGTAGACGGCCGCGCGCGCCCGCTCGAGCATCCGCCGCGAGATGTCGGTGGCGAGGATGCGCACGTCGCACCATTCGCCATCGGGCATCGTGTCACGCACGAGCATGGCGAGCGAGTATGGCTCCTCGCCAGACGAGCATCCCGCGCTCCACATGCGCACCGGACCGCCGCGCGCACGCAGCGCGGGCAGCGCGTGCTGGCGCAGGTAGTCGAAGTGCAGCGATTCCCGGAAGAAGCTGGTCTTGTTCGTGGTGATCGCGTCCACCATCGCAGCCAGCTCGCGTCCCGTCGCATCACGCGCGATGTACGCGAGGTACGCGTCGAACGACGCGAGCCCGAGCGCGCGCAGGCGACCGGTGAGGCGCGAGCGGACGAGCTCCTCCTTGCCAGGCGGAAGCTCGATGCCGCACACGGGCGAGACCATCTCGCCAATGCGACGGAACACCTCCGCGCCGAGCGCCGGCGGACCGGCAGGCATGGCCCAGTCGTTCCCGCGCGGAGTCGCGGACGCGGATGCGTCGTGATGCACGGCCACTGTCCGCGCCCGCCGTCCGTCAGAACTCTTCGAGGACGTCGGTGTCATTCGCGTCGTCGAGAGTCAGCGCGTCTTCCGCCTGCGCGGGAATTCGCGCGGCGGGCATCCGACCGTTGCCGCCGTTGTGGCCATTGTGTCCATTGCGCGCGCCGCGCGGACTCGGCGCGCCGTTCCGCGGCGGCATGCGCTCGTCGCGTCGCGGCATTGGCCGCATGGAATGCTTCCCGTTGTGCACACGCGGCCGAGACGCGCTGGTCACCGTGAGCCGGAAGCCGCTCACCACGCCCTGCATCGTCTCCGCCTGGCCGCTGAGCTCCGAGGCCGCGCTCGCCGACTGCTCGGCGTTCGCCGCGGTCTGCTGCGTGACGGCGTTCATCTGCTCGACGGCCGTGTTGATCTGCGCGGTACCGAGCGTCTGCTGCTCGCTCGCGGCCGCGACCTCGCCCATCACCTCGCGCACGCGGCTCACGTGGGTCGTGATCTCCTGCAGATTCGCGAGCACCTCGGTATTGATCGCGACACCGCCCGCTGCGCTCTGCACCGATTGCTCGATGAGGCTCGCGGTGTTCTTTGCGGCCTCCGCCGAGCGCATGGCGAGATTGCGCACCTCCTCGGCGACGACGGCGAACCCCTTCCCCGCGTCGCCCGCACGCGCCGCTTCCACGGCCGCGTTCAGCGCGAGCAGGTTCGTCTGGAACGCGATCTCGTCGATCGTCTTGATGACTTTCGCGGTGGAGTCGCTCGACGTCTTGATCTCCTCCATCGCCGTGGACAGCCGCTGCATGCTCGCCGCGCCCTTCGCCGCGCTGGTGCTCGCGCGCTCGGCGATGGCCCGAGCCTCCTTGGCGTTGACGGCGTTCTGCTTCGCCATCGACGCCATCTCCTGCAGGCTCGACGATACCTCCTCCAGCGAGCTCGCCTGCTCGTTCGCCCCCTGCGCGAGCGACTGGCTCCCCGACGCGATCTGCTCGGCCGCCGCGTTCACCTGCTCGGAGCTGAGCGCCACTTCCGCGAGCGCCGTGTCGAGATTGTCGAGCGCGGTATTGAGCGCCGCCTTGATCTTCGCGTGGTCACCCTGATACGTGCCCGCCATACGGACGGTCACGTCGCGCTCCGCCACCTGCTCGAGGACGGTCGCGGCTTCGTTGATCGGCGCGATCATCGCGTCGAGCATCTCGTTGATCCCTTCGACGATCTCGCGATACGCACCCGCGAAGCGCGACGTGTTCGTGCGCGCCGAAAGCTGTCCGGCGGCCGCGTCCCGGGTGAGGCGGCCAAGCTCGGCGACGAGCTCCGAATTCACGCTGGCAACGGAGCCGAACGCCTGCGAGAGCCGGTCGCGGTCGCTCTTCGGAACGAGCGCGATGCTCATGTCGCCGCTGGCTACCCTCTCCGCGACGCCGGTGAGGTCGCGCATGTGCGCGAGCAAGCCCTGCAGCGCACCTGTGAGTCGCGCGATCTCGTCATCGCCGTTGACCACCTGGATGTCGTGCTCGGTGTCGCCGATCGCGAGCTGCTCGGCGAGCGTGGTCGCGCGCACGATGGGGTGCGCGATGCGGCCGGACACCATCCACGCGAACCACCCCACGAGCGCCGCCACGAGCAGCGCGATGAAGATGAGTTGGTCCCTCAGCGCCGAGGCGGCCGCGAAGGCGTGACTCGCGTCCTGTGTGACGAGCAGACTCGCCTTCCCGCCCATGATGCCCGGGTAGCGCGTCCCCATGTCGGCGGCGGGCGTCACCGGCGCATACGCCACGAGCGCGCTGCCCATGTCGAGGAACGGCACGACCATCGAGCCGGACCGCCCTGCGCCGATCGCCCCGAGCACGTCGGCGCTGCCGACCTTCACGTTCAACACATCACTCGCGTTCTGCGAGCCGATGATCGTTCCACTCGGATCGACGAGGTAGGCGCGGAACTCCGCGTCGCTCTGCGTGCCCGATCCATTCGTCGCCTGACGCAGCGAGCTCGCGCTCACGGCCTGCCAGTCGAGATCCATCGCGAGCACGCCGAGGTTGTCGCCCTTGGCCGACTGCACCGCGGTCGCCAGGCGTACCGTCAGCTGCTGCTGCCGATTGCGCGTGACGGGGCCCACCCAGGTGGGCGCGTCCGGTGCGACGGCCTGACGGAACCACTCGGCCGTGCCGGTCGGCGTGCCATCGACGTCGGGCGTCGCGCCGGTGCTCGTCGCCACGCGTGCGCCCTTCGCGTCGTACAAGCGCACGGCGCGAATGAGCGCCGAGCTGTTCTTCAGGGCATCGAGCGATGCGCGCGTGGTCGTTGAATCGCTGAGCCCCAATGCGGCGGCGGCGATCGCGCCATTCACGGCAGCGGTGCGGAGCGACTGCACGTGCTCGAAAACGACGCGATCGAGCCAGCGCGCCGTCTGCTGTGCAGTCTCGGCGCGGGCCGCGCCCACCTGGCTGGTGACGGTCGCGCGCGAGCTGCGCACGGCCATCACCGTGGCGACGACGAGCGGCGCCAGCGCAGCGACGAGGAACATCGCCAGAAGCTTGCCGCGCAAGCTCCTGGTTCGGAGGGAGGTCAACATGGGTCGATGCCCGTGAGGATCGTGAAGAACCGGACGGCCGGGATTATTGCGGCTTGAAGGTGATGGGGAGCACGACACGCGCACGCACCGGCGTGCCGTTCACGGTGCCGGGCTTGAAGCGAATCTCGGTCACCGCCGACTTCGCGGCATCCGCGAGCGCCGGGATCGTGGCCGCATCCACCTGGATGCTCCCGGGCACCACCTTGCCATCGACGTCGACGGTGAACTCGAGCTGCACCGTGCCGCCGATTCCAGCGCGCAGAAGGTTGCGCGGATACGCCTTCTGGATCGACTTCGCGGCATCGGATGGCGACTGGAGCTGCACGGGCGTCGAGAGGTCGGCGATCGCGTACTCCTTGCTCGCGTCCTGCGCGAACGCTGCGCGCGGCACGGACACGAGGACGCCGAGCAGGAGCGACGCGGCGACGAGCGGCGCGCCACGCACGCGACGGAGCAACGACGATGTATCAGTCATGGTTGATCTTCCTCCCAGAGTTGGGTCAATCGAGTTGCAGCTCAGAGACGCTGGGCATCTGAACGATGTCCTGCGTCGACAGCACGCGTTCGATATCGAGCAACAGCCGGACGCGTCCATTCACCTTGCCGATGCCGAGCAGATAGTCCGTCTCGACATCCGCGCCGAACGATGGCGTCTCCTCGACGTCGCCCTCGGCGATCGATACGACCTCCGACACGCGATCGACGAGCACGCCCATCGGCACGCCGTGCACCTGCACGACGATGATGACCGTCTCGGGCGTGGCCGCCGGCTCGAGCCCGAACTTCGCGCGGAGGTCGGCGATCGAGATCACCTTACCGCGCAGATTGATCACGCCGCGGATGTACGGCGGCGTCCGCGGCACGCGCGTGATCGGTTGCACGCCGATGATCTCGTTCACGGCGAGGATCTCGAGTGCGTACTCCTCACCGGCGAGAAAGAAGGTCAGGTACTTGCCGGCACGTCGGCGCTCGGACGGCGTCGCGGCCGCAGGCGTGGGCATCGAGGTGGTCGTCATGCGCACAGGTCTCCGGTCGTGTCAGGCCACCGAGCGCGCGGCGCGCGTCGCGCTCTGGTGCTCGCTGGTTGGCGTTTGCCGCGCGATGGTGACGACGGCGCCGACGTCGAGGATGAGGCCCACGCGTCCGTCGCCGAGAATCGCGCCGCCGGAGATCCCCGGCACGGTGTGGATGCCGCTTCCCAGCGGCTTGGCGACGACCTGCTGCTGGCCGAGCAACTCATCGACGAGCAGCGCGGTGCGCCGCTGACCGTCGCCGACGATCATGAGGAGTGCGGCGGTGGGATCGGTGACCGCACCGTCGACACCGAACAGTCGGTGCAGCCGCACGATCGGGAGCAGCTCGCCGCGAAGCATCACGAGCTCGCCGCGACCGGCGACCGTGGAGAGCATGCTGCGCTCTGGACGGAAGCTCATCTGGATGTGCGCGGTCGGCACGATGTAGCGCTCGGCGCCGACGCGAACGAGCATCCCGTCGGTGATGGCGAGCGTCAGCGGCAGCCGCATGAGGAAGCGCGTTCCCTTCCCTGGCTCCGATTCGATGTCCACCCGTCCACGCAGCGCCTCGATGTTCCGCCGCACCACATCGAGCCCCACACCGCGCCCGGAGACATCGGTCACCGTCTGCGCCGTGGAGAATCCGGGTGCGAAGATGAGCTCGAACGCTTCGCGGTCGGAGAGCGTGTGATCGGGCGCGATGAGGCCGAGGTCGAGCGCCTTGCGCGTGATTCGCTCGCGGTCGAGCCCCTGACCATCGTCCGTCAGCTCGACGACGACGCTGCCGCCTGCGTGCGATGCGCTCACACGGATGACGCCGGTGCGCGGCTTGCCGCACCGCTCGCGCTCGGCCGGCAGCTCGATGCCGTGATCGACCGCGTTCCGCACCATGTGCATGAGCGGATCGGCGATGGCGTCGACCATGTGGCGGTCGATCTCCGTGTCCGCGCCATCGATCACCAGCTCGACCTGCTTCTCCGTCTTCTGCGCCAGGTCGCGCACTTGACGCGCGAGCTTGAGGAAGGTGCCCTTCAAGGGGACCATGCGCATGGACATGCTCAGATCGTGCAGCTCGCGCGTGAGCTTCCCCGCATGCGCGACGGTGCGTGACAGACCGTGATGGCCGCTCACGCGCACGGCCTCGTCCTGCGCGATCATCGACTGCGCAATCACGAGCTCGCCGACGAGGTCGATGAGTCGATCGAGGCGATCGGTGCGGACGCGCACAGAGCTCGCCGCGTCGTGATCGGGCGTGCGGGGTCGAGGCGCGGCTGCATCCAGGGCGAGCGCGTCGTCCTGTCGTGGCTCGGCGCCACGATCGTTGGACGCGCGGCCGGATCGATTCGAGCGGGGCGCGGTGAGCTGCGTCAGGAGGGCGTCGTATGCATCCGGAATGCGCATCGGTGCGCCGTCCAGCGCCGCATCGACCGCATCGAGCAGCACCCGCAGCAGGTCGATGCTGCGGAGGGCCAGATCTGCGTACGCGCTCGTGAAGCGCGCGGCGCCCTTCCGCACGCGATCGAGGAGCGACTCCGCGCGGTGCGCAAGGACGTTGATGCGATCGAGGCCGAGGAAGGCGGCCGTCCCCTTGATGGTGTGGAAGGCACGGAAGACCGTGTTGATCGCTTCGGCATCATCCGGCGCGCTCTCGAAGGCGAGGAGCGCCGCCTGCGCGTCGTCCGCGAGCTCCCGCGCT
>DASSNR010000266.1:0-11010 GCA_035687925.1 Gemmatimonadaceae bacterium
GGACTGCTCGGCCTTCGCCTCGTGAAGCGGACCGTCAACTACGACGACCCCGGCACGTACCACTTTTATTTCGGCGATGGCGTCGGGACGCCGGGGAGCATCCTCACCTTCTTCCCGTGGCCCGGTCTCCCGCGCGGCCGACAGGGGACGGCGCAGGCCACCGTCATTTCATTCGCCATTGCGCCGCGCTCGCTCGGCTATTGGGTCGAACGGTTCGTCCGACACAGCGTGCCGTACAGCGGGCCGACGAAGCGTGATGGTGCGCAGGTGATCGAGCTCCGCGATCCCGATGGGCTGATCCTCGAGTTGGTGACCGACGAGCGCGCCGATGAACGTCCCGTGTGGGGCGGGGGCGGTGTCCACGAGGAGCACGCAATGCACGGCTTTCACTCGGTCACACTGTGGGAGGACGGCTATGATGATACGGCCGATCTGCTCACGCAGCAGCTGGGATTCCGACTCGAGCGACAGAGCAGTGATGAGCTGTTCAATTTTGCGGCGGGCGATGGTGGGCCGGGGACGCGCGTGACCGTGCGCGTCGCACCCGCGTTCTGGCGTGGAGCCACGGGCGTGGGCACGGTGCACCACGTCGCATTCCGAGCTGCGGATGATGCAGCGCAACTCGCGTTGCGCGACGCCATCCATCGCCACGGCTGCAACTCGACGCCGGTCATCGACCGCACGTACTTCCGCTCGGTGTACTTCCACGAGCCCGGCGGTGTGCTCTTCGAGATCGCGACGGACGCGCCGGGCTTCACAGTCGACGAGCCCGTGGAGCGGTTGGGAACGCAGCTCATGCTCCCGCCGCGCCTCGAAGGATACCGTGAGCAGATCGAGCGACAGCTGCCGCCGATTCACGAGCCCGGCCGAGGCGCGCGGATGATGGCGACCGCCTTCGACGACGTGCGAGTCGAACCGGATGCGTCACCTCACGCTGCGGCGCTGGCGCCTGATCGGTCGTCCGAAGCACCAGAATCGACCGGCGAGGCACGCTAGCGATGTCCGTATCATCAGCGGCAGAGCTCGGTTTCACGCACCGATTCGTCGCGGGGAACGGACCGCGTACCGGCGTGACGCTGCTTCTGTTGCACGGGACGGGTGGCGATGAAGACGATCTGCTTCCGCTCGGCCGCGCGCTGCTTCCGGGTGCCGCGCTGCTCAGCCCGCGCGGCCAGGTTCTCGAATACGGGATGCCGCGCTTCTTTCGTCGTGTGGCCGAGGGCGTCTTCGATGAGGCGGACCTCATTGCGCGGACGCACGAGCTTGCGCGCTTCCTCGAGCGAGCCGCGGCGTTCTACGACCGCGATCCGTCGCGCGTCATCGCCGTCGGATTCTCGAACGGCGCCAACATCGCGGCGAGCACGTTGCTGCTGCACCCGGCGCTCTTTCGCTCGGCGATCCTGATGCGGCCGATGGTCCCATTCGAGCCGAGCTCCCCGCCGCGCATCCCGGGCACACCGGTGCTGATCCTGGCTGGGCGCGCCGATCCGCTCGTCCCCGCCGACAACACGGAGCGGCTCGCCGCGATGCTGCGGGACGCGGGCGGTGCTGTGGACGTCGAGTACGCGATCGCGGGACACGCGCTGACGCCTGGCGAGGTGGATGTGGCACGCCGCTGGCTCGCGGACGTGATCACGCCGGGGGCGTGACGCGAGCCGGGCGCGAGTCGGGGTGCAGCGCCTTATGCCGCCAGTACGGGCAGCGCGATACGCGCGCCGCGTGATCCCTCGATGAATCCGCCGCCCAGCACGCGCTCGCCATCATAGACCACGAGGGACTGCCCGGGCGTGATCGCCGCCACGGGCTCGTCGAGCGCGAGCTCGATCTCGTCGCCATCCAGGCGCACGATCTCCGCGCGCGCAGGCGCCGCACGGTGCCGCACCTGCACCTGCACGCGATCGCCGACGCGAGGCGCATCATCCACGAGCCAGTTCATCTCGCGCGCGATCACGCCGCGTCCGAGCAACTCCTCGCGCGGCCCGATCACGACCGCGCGCTCCGCAGGTCGAATCGCCACCACGTACATCGGCTGCGCGAAGCCGCCGGGAAGTCCGCGTCGCTGCCCGATCGTGAAGCGCGCGAACCCCCGATGCTCGCCGACCACGCGGCCATCGGATGTCGTGATCGGTCCGGCCGACAGCGATGGCGCGTCCGCGCCGAGATGCTTCGCGAGGATCTTCGTGTGATCGCCGTCGGGCACGAAGCAGATGTCCTGGCTCTCGACCTTCTCGGCCACAACCTCGAGCCCGAGGGCGTGCGCGCGGGCTCGCGTCTCCGGCTTGGTGAGCTCGCCGATGGGCAGGAGCATCTTGCGCACGACATCGCGGTCGATCCCCCAGAGGAAGTAGCTCTGGTCCTTCGCGTGATCGGCGCCGCGGTGCAGCTCGCCGTTCACGATGCGTGCATAGTGTCCCGTCGCGATCCACTGTGCGTCGATCGCCTCGGCCTTGCGCAACAGGTCGCGGAACTTGGTGAACGTGTTGCACCGCACGCACGGAATGGGCGTGCGTCCTGCGGCGTACTCGCTCACGAAGTTCTGCACCACGTCGCGCCCGAACGCGCTCTCCATGTTGAGCACGTAGTGCGGCACGCCCAGCTGCTCGCACACGCGGCGCGCGTCGTTGATCGAATCGAGCGAGCAGCACGGGCGATCGGGGACGCTGTCGCCGTAGCAGAAGAGCTTCATCGTCGCACCGATGACCTCGTACCCCTGCTCGTGCAGCAGCGCCGCGGCCACCGACGAATCGACGCCGCCCGACATGGCGACGAGCACGCGTCCCGTGCTCATGGCTCGCTCACGCCCGTAATCGACGATGACTTCATCACGCCACTCGCGCTCAGCTCGCGATCCCCGAGAGGCGGCGCGCCTTCGTGATGAGGGCAGGGAAGAGCTCCGCCACCCGATCGATGCACTCGGGCGTGGTGAGCGAGCCTAGGCTCATCCGCACGGCGGCGGTTGCCAGCTCGCGCGGCGTGCCGATCGCCGTGAGCACGTGTGAGGGGTCGACGTTCCCGCTCTGACACGCCGAGCCGGACGAGCACGCGACACCCGCGAGATCGAGCGCCATGAGGAGCGACTCGCTGTCGGTGCCGGGGACGGAGATGTTGAGGATGTGCGGTGCGCGCGGCGCAGTCCGCGCATGCACGACGGCGTCGGGAATGCGCGCCACAAGCTCGCGCTCGAGCCGATCGCGCAGCGCGGCGAGACGCGTCATCTCCTCCTCGCGCTCCGCCACCGCCAGCTCGGCGGCACGCGCAAGCCCGACCGCGGCTGCGACGTTTTCCGTCCCGGGCCGGCGCTTCATGTTCTGTGATCCACCGTGCAGCAGCGGCTCGAGCGGCGTGCCGCGCCGGATGAAGATCGCGCCGATCCCCTTCGGCGCGCCGATCTTGTGTCCGGACAGCGTGAACAGATCGAACGGGATGGTGCGCGCGTCCACATCCATCTTGCCGAACGCCTGCACGCCATCCGTGTGGAAGACCGCGCCCTTCGCCTTCGCGCGCTGCGCCAGCTGGGCGATCGGCTGGATCGTGCCGATCTCGTTGTTCACCCACATCACCGAGCACACCGCCACGTCGCCATCCACGAGCGCGTCGAACGACGCGAGGTCCACGAGCCCATCGCGTCCGACGCGGAGCATGCGCTCCTCCGCACCATCGTGAGCCGCCTGGTGGACGGCACCGAGTACCGCCTTGTGCTCGATGGGCGTGCTGACGACGGCACGCTTCCCCTCGGGTCGCAGCGCCCACCAGGGACCGAGGACGGCGAGGTTGTCGCCCTCGGTGCCGCCCGAGGTGAAGCAGATCTCATCGGGCTCGGCGCCAACACACCGCGCGACCCGCTCCCGCGCTTCGTCCAGCGCCGCGCGCGCCTCACGTCCCCATCGGTGCGTGCTCGAAGGGTTGCCGAAGCGGGGGCCATAGAACGGCTCCATCGCCTCGCGCACTTCCTGCCGGACCGGCGTGGTGGCGGCGTGGTCGAGATAGATGGGCTGTGGCATGTATGAGAATCTAATGCGGGTTGAGCAGGCGAGAGAAGACAGAGGGGGCGGCCGAGCGACAGTCGGCCTGACGACAGTCGGCCTGACGACAGTCGTCAGCTCTCAGTCGTCAGTCGTCGGTCGTCAGCCAGCAGTCGTCAGGGCGGATCGAGGCTGCCCGAGGGTGTTTCAGACGACTGACGACCGACGACTGACGACCGCCTCCAGCGCCGCGCGCACCGGCGCCGCGTCCGCCCCCACGACCTTGATCGGCATCGCCACGAGCTCGTACGCCCCATCCTCCACGTCGCGCAGGTCGAGATTCTCGAGCACGTTCGCGCTGTGCTCGAACAGGAGATGATGGACGTCGAGCGTCTTGCTCTCGCGCAGGTCGACCGACGGCGCATCGACCCCGAGGAGACGCAGGCCGCGGTCGAGCAGCGCGCGGAGCGCATCGAGCGCGAATGCGGGCCACGCATCGGGGAAGCGGCCGCCAGCGATCGTGCAATCGGTGCGGAGCAGCAGCCGCTCGATGCGGCCCTCGCGGGGGAGCGTTCGCAGATCGTCGAGGGTGATCGTCTCGACACCGGCGCGCACGGTGCACACCACTGCTCGCCCGACGAATGCGTCGAGTGGCAGCTCGTCCGACGCCGGCCACCCGTCCCGCACGTGCAGCGGCGCATCGGCGTGTGTTCCGACGTGCGGACTCGTCGTGATCGCCGACACGTTCACGCTCGCCCCATCGCGCATGCGCCACGTCCACCCGCACGAGAACGGCGTATCGCCCGGCCACTCGGGTGTCGCGCTCCCCATCGCGATGCTGATGTCGTGCATCAGTGCCTGGTGCCCTCGGCCTGCTCGTCCTGCCCGGAGTGGCCGTAAAACTTCGCGCGCACCTCCCACAGCTTCGGGAAGAAGCGCTGGTTGACGGTGCGCTGCAGATAGCGCGCGCCGAGCGTCCCGCCTGTCCCCGCGGTGGCGGGGCCGATGATGCGCTCCACGAGCTGCACGTGCAGGAAGCGCCACCGCGCGAACCCCTGCTCGAACTCGAGCAACGCTTCAGCGAGCATGAGCAGCGGCGACTGCGTACGATCCGCGTAGATGGCCTCGAGGGTCGTGCGGTGCTGCTCCAGCACGCGCTCGAACAACGACTGCAGCGTCGGGCGATCGAGCCATTGCTGCACGATGGCCGGCGGCTCCCCGTGCTCCGCGATCGCGTGCATGAAGTGCGGATCGCGTAGCCCCGCCGCCGCCTCGATCGCGCGGAACTGCGCGCTCTGAGAGCCGCTCGATGAGCCGAGCAATCCGCGGAACTCCGCGAACCGCTGCGGCGGGAGCGTATCGAGTGCCGACAGCTGATCGGTCACGATCCGCACGAGCGCATTGATGCGCTGCACGGCGAACACGGCGCCGAGCACGTCCGCCGCTTCCAGGCGATGCATTAGCGTCTCGAGCTCGTGCAGGATCACCTTGAACCAGAGCTCGCTCGCCTGGTGCACGACGATGAACAGGAGCTCGTCCGGATGCTCGGGGTGCGACACCGGCTGTTGCAGCGACAGCAGCTCGTCCAGGTGCAGATACGACGGATAATCGATCGCCGCCGGACGCTCGGCGCGCGTGCGCGGAGTCTTGGTGTCGCGCGGCATCAGAACGTCGACACCTGTAGCTGCGTCACGTCGTCGACACGCATGGTTTCATCCGTGAAGAAGGGTTCGCCGTAGCGGGTACGAACGAGCGATCCGTAGTGCGCGGCCTGATGCCGCACGATCTCGAGCAACGGCTCGCCGTTCGGGTACACCTCGCCCGCCTGCACCACGCCCTCGAACTGCGACTCGTAGCACGCAATCGCTGCGAGCTTGCGCTCGAATTCCTCCGAGATGTCCACCACGAACGTCGGCTTGATGATGTCCTCGCGGTACGTGAGGCAGTGAATCACCTTGCGCGGACGGTGCGGGGGAACCGATGGCTCGATCTTCCGCAGACCGGCCACGAAGCACGCATCGCGTACGAGCTCACCAGCCACGCGATGATCCGGATGCCGCCCTTGCCGCCACGGCGCGATCACGATGCTCGGCGTGAAGCGACGGATCTGGACGGCGAGCGCCGCGCGCGTTTTCGGCGTATTGACGACGCCGGCGTCGGGCAGTCCGAGGTTGACGCGAGCGCACACGCCGAGGATCTCGGCGGCGCGGCTCGCCTCCTGCGCGCGCAGCTCGGCGCTCCCGCGCGTCCCCGTCTCTCCCTGCGTGAGATCGACGATCGCCGTGCTGTGCCCCTGACACGCGAGCTTGATCAGAGTGCCGCCGCAGGTGAGCTCGATGTCATCTCGATGCGCGGCGATCGCGAGAACGTCCACGTGAGTCATGCGGGGAATATAGCCCGCGACGGTCGCGCGACCAGCGCGACGCTCACGGCGCGATCGGTTCGGTGACGCGACTCGTCAGCGTCCACGACCTGCTCGTAGAGTCCCGACCAGAAGAGTCCGACGCCGAGCGCGAACACGGGCTCGATGAGCGGCACGCCGAAGAGACGCACGCCGCCGATCGCATCCGGATTCCACACGCGCGCGATGTAGCCGGGCACGAGGATCCGCAACGCGAGCAGAAAGAGCGCGTAATACGCGAGAAAGAGCACGCCGCCAAGACACGTCTTCGCGCGGAGCCCTGGCCGGTACACCATGCGCACGGCCGCCCCGACGATCATCGCGGCGATCCCCGCGCCGATCGGCATGCGTGTGACGAGCAGGACGATCGTGAACACGTACGCGGGTGACGCGAGCAGCGCATCGTACACAGGCTGCAGCCGCAGGTCGCGCGTCGTCTTCGAGCCAATCTCGATGGGCCGTCCCGTCGCGACGTTGAACAGTACGGCGGCGACACCACCGATCCCGAAGCAGAAGATGAAGCTCTCGATGTCGAAGTGCGTGGTCTGCGCGAGGTTGAACAGACTCGGCGGGTCCCAGTAGTGCGCGACGAACAACGGCTCGGTGAGCCCGAAGGGGAGCGTGAACCAGCTCGTCCAGAGCATCACGCCGCGATAGCGGGGATGCGCGAGGTACAGCGCCAGCCACACCGCAAGGAATGCACTGGCGACGAGGAGCCACACGTAATGATCGGGCACGACGCCTATCGGGTGCAGCGTACGCTGCGGGCGGCGGTCATCGTGGACGGCGGGCTGCACGGTGCATCACGATGGGAGATCATCGCTCTCCCATCGTGATGTCGAGTGCGAGCGGGTTGCGCGCGGTGACCGCGCGAGCTACGGCGTTCTCGGATTCGCCCCGCTTGGCGCGGCGCCGCCCGGGGTCGTCTGACCGGCCGGAGGCGGTCCGTAGTTCGGCCGTGTCCGATTGCCCCACCAGTTCCAGCCCCAACCACCCCAGATGATGATGAGGAAGAAAATGATGATGATGATGATCCACCACCATGCGCAGCCGGCGTCTCCCCACCAGCCTCCGCCTCCGCCAGGCGGGATGTTGTCCCTATTCGCCATCGGTCCCTCCTGAAATCGTACGGCACCGCGGCGGCACCGCCGCCGTCGAGGTCAGCGGCTCTTCGGCCGCGACCGGATCTCGCGGCACCCACTCCCATGTCCCCCCAACGCTGCGTCTTTGGGCGACAGCAATGGCGAGAGATCGCGTCCGCATCCCTCTCACACCGCCGTGCGATGTAAGGCGACCGCGCAACGCGCACAATGAGAGGGTAGCAATAGGAATGCCGAGCGGGGCGTCGACGGGGGAACGGTTGACGAGCAAGGAGTCGGGAGTGGAGTGTCCGGTCAGAGCCTGTGCGCGATCAAAATTTTTCGGCGGGCAACCCCAAGCTCTACTCCGATATCTTCTCTTATTCGTACCGCAACGCCTCGACTGGATCGAGCCTGGCCGCGCGTGCAGCTGGGATGAGGCCGAAGATGATTCCGGTGACCGCGCTGACTGCGAGAGCGGCGACGACGGCGAGCGGTGGAATCGATGCCTGGATCGGTGTGGCGTGACGGATGAGCATTGTGAGCCCGCCGCCCACCACGAGCCCTACGATCGCGCCGATCATCGTGAGTGTGGCGGCCTCGACCAGGAACTGCCAGAGAATCGTCGCGCGCGTCGCGCCGAGCGCCTTGCGTACACCGATCTCGCGCGTGCGCTCGGTCACGCTGATCATCATGATCGCCACGACGCCCACGCCGCCCACGAGCAGCCCGATGCTCGAGAGCCCGAGCATCACGAGGAAGAACACGCCCGTGATCTTGTTGTACAGCTCGAGGATCTTCTCCTGCGTGTACACGAAGAAGGTGTTTTCCTGAGCTGGCCGGAGCGCACGCCGCGTGCGGAGCGTCGCGATCGCAGCATCCATCGCCACGTCCTGCGGTACGCCGTCGCGAGGGCGGACGGACAGATCCATCCATCGCGTGCCCAGGTTGAGGCGCCGCCGCGCGGTCTCGAATGGAATCACGGCCTTGGGAGAGTTCCCGGTGTCGAAGATGTTCCCGACCGGATGAAAGACGCCGATGACCCGAAACGGCTGGTTCGCGATCTGGATGTCCTTCCCCACCGCCTCCGCATCGCCGAAGAACTCTTCCTTCAGCTTGTCGTTGATCAGTACGACCTCAGCGGCGCTCGTATTCTCGCCCTGCGTGAAGCTGCGCCCTGGCGAGATGTCGCCACCGTCCACCTCGGTCCAGCCCGGCGTGAACGCGTCGTAGCTCACGCTCGAGAGCTTCCGATCATGATACTTGAACGCCGCCTGGCCGCCCGCGTGCCCCACGACTGCACGGATCTCGGGCCGTTTGGCGATGGCGCCTGCGTCGTCGATGGTGAGCGACGGAAAGTTGATCCAGGGACAGCTGCTCGGTCCGTCGCAGTTGTTGATCTCCGCCGGCCACTTACTGATGAAGAAGGTCGTCGGTCCGGCCGCCGCCAGGCTCTGCTCCACGCCCGCGTTGATGCCGTGCACCGCCGCCGACATCGCGGTGACCACGAACACGCCGACCGCGATCCCCATCACGGTGAGGCCAGCTCGCACCTTGTTCGAGCGGATGGCATCGAGCGCAATGAGCACGCCTTCGCCGAGCGCCTGCAGGAGCATCAGGAAACGCATATCACTCTGCCCGGAGCGCGGTGATGGGATCGAGCCGCGAGGCTCGGCTCGCCGGGTAGGCGCCCGCGATGATGCCGACACCGGCGCCCAGCGCCACCGAGACGGCGACGGACCAGGGCGCGACGCTGGTCGGCAGCGGCGACGCGGACGAGATGATCGCCGCTAGTATGGCGCCGAGCGCAACGCCGATCGCCGCGCCCACCATGCTCAACGTCGCCGACTCGATCAGGAACTGCGTGAGGATGTCGCGCCGACGCGCGCCGAGCGACTTGCGGATTCCGATCTCGTGCGTGCGCTCCGCGACGGCGACCAACATGATGTTCATGATGACGATCGCACCCACGACCAGCCCGATGACAGGAAGCACGATCCCGGCGAGCACCAGGAACTGCTGGATCTTGGCCCACTGGTTGAGCGCGGCGGCCGAGGTCTCGAGCACGAAGTCGTCCGGCTGCGCGGGGCGGAGCTTGTGCCGGAGTCGCATGAGCTCGGTGACGGAGCCCATGGCAGCCGTCAGCACATCCGGCGTCGGCGCCTGCACAACGACCGCATCGGGGTACCCGCGCGGTGCCGTGAGGCGGCGCAGCGGTGAGGAGTATGGAGCGATCACCTGCCGGTCGAGCGAGTGCCCGAGCACGCTCCCCTGTTTGGCGAGCACGCCGATCACCCGGTACGGGAGCCCAGCGAACTTGAGCTCCTTCCCGATCGGGTCGAGGTTGGGAAAGTAGAAGTCCGCCACCTCCGAGCCGATGACCACGACCGGCGTGCCGAGCTGCTCCTCCGCCTGCGTGAACGCACGGCCGTGCTCGACCTCCAGCCCCTTGATCACGAAGTAGTCCGGTGTGGAGGCGTGCGCTTCCACCTGCGGCGTCGTCGCGTAGCGTGACTCGGTCGCCAGCCGCCGCTCGGTGTCCATCGCCCAGTGTGAACCCGCGGGCAGCACATCCCGGACGGCCAGCGCGTCGTCCGCGGTGATCCGCGGCCGCTGCTGCCACGCACGCCACATGTCCATCGTGACGTTGCCGAAGTTCATGTCCGGGAAGCGCCGCAGGTAGAACGTGTTCACGCCGAGGAACTTCGCGGCGAAATCGTTCTCCACGTACTTCCCCATCCCGTTCACGATCGACACGACCGCGATGAGGAACATGACGCCGATCGTCACGCCGATGAGCGTGAAGAAGCTCTTGAGCTTCTGCGCGCGAATCTGAGCGAGCGCCAGCCGAACCGCGTCGAAGAACGGCACGTCAGAGCCCGAGTTGCGCCTTGAACTTCTCGCTCATGTCATCCGAGGAGATCCGCCCATCGCGCAGTACGACCACGCGCCGCGCATGCGCCGCGATGTCCGGCTCGTGCGTGACCATGATGACCGTCTGCCCCTGATTGGCGAGCTCCTCGAACACACGCATGATCTCCGTCGACGTCGTCGAATCGAGATTTCCCGTCGGCTCGTCGGCCAGCAGGATGGCCGGCCGGTTGATGAGTGCGCGTGCGATGGCAACGCGTTGCCGCTGTCCGCCCGACAACTCGTTCGGCTTGTGCTCCATACGCTCGGCGAGCTGCACGCGCTCCAGCGCCTCGATGGCCCGTCGCCGCCGCTCGGCCGATGGCACGCCGGCGTACACGAGGGGCAGCTCGACGTTGTGCAGCGCCGTGGCGCGCGCGAGCAGGTTGAACGTCTGGAAGACGAAGCCGATCTCCCGGTTCCGCACACGCGCCAACTGATCGTCCTTCATGGACGACACGAGCTCGCCGTTGAGCCAGTACTCGCCGGACGTCGGCGTGTCGAGGCAGCCAATGGTGTTCATGAGTGTCGACTTCCCGGAGCCCGACGGACCCATGATCGCCACGTACTCGTTGCGCCGGATGGCGAGGTCCACGCCGCGCAGGGCGTGCACGACTTCACCGCCGATGTCGTAATCGCGCGTGATCCCGCGGGTCAC
>DASSNR010000271.1:0-7801 GCA_035687925.1 Gemmatimonadaceae bacterium
TCCCGCTGCGCGAGCGACGTTCCGAGATCCCGTCCGCACTCGCCGCGGCGCTCGAGCGCGCGCTGGAGAAGCGCCCGCAGGACCGGTGGCCCGATGCCGCGGCGTTCCGCGACGCGATCGCGGCGAGCGCCGCACGCACGACGATCTCCGCGGAGCGGCGCGCGATGAGCCGGGCGATCACGTACACGCCGAATCCGCGGCGCCCCGCAGCGCCGCCACCCGAGCCGCCGCATCCCCCGCGAGCACCCGCGCCCGAGGACTGGCGGCAGTATCGCGAGGAGTGGCGGCGCTATGGTGTCGACTGGAAGCAGTACAGTCGCGAGCAGCGCCGCCTCGCGCGCGAGCAGGCGCGCATCGCACGCAAGACACGACAGCCGGCGCCACCCGCGATGCCTGGACAGACGGATGCGCAGCCCATCGATCGGCGCATCGTCCGCTTCCGGCGGAGTCTCATCAGTCAGGGCGGCGTCGTTGCGATGCTCGCGGGGATCAACGTGCTCACGACGCCACATTTTCCCTGGTTCCTCTTCCCGACGCTCGGCATGGGGATTGAGCTCGTGGCGCAATGGAGCCGCCTCTGGTCGGAAGGGGTGACGTGGGGACAGATCTGGCACTATGAGCCGCACGCGGCGCTGCAGACTGAGCGCGAGGACCGCGCATCGCTCGCCAGGCAGCAGGCGCAGCTATCGAAGCTCCTCCCGCGCGAGGTGCGCGAGAGTGCGCACGCCGAAGCGGTGCGCCGAGCGATCGAAGACCGCGAGGCGATCGTCGGAATCGTCGAGAGTCTGGCGAAGGCCGATCGTGCACTGCTCCCCGATGTGATCCCGACCGTCAACGCGCTGGTGGATCGCGTCGCATCGCTCGCGCAGATGCTGCACCGCCTGGATGCCGACATTTCCCCCGGCATGCTCGAGCAGATCGAGGCGCGCATCACCCAGGTGGAGCGCGAACCGGAAAGCTCGGCCGATCGCGAGCGCCGCCTCGCGCTGCTGCACCGCCAGCAGGGGACGCTCGCCGATCTCGCCAAGCGCCGCGACCGCGTGGCTGCGCAACTTGACAGCGCCGGGCTCGCGCTCCAGAACTTACGATTGGATCTGCTCAAGCTCCGCTCGTCGGGCGTCCAGTCGGCGATCGCGGATGTGAACAACGCGACGGTCGAAGCGCGTGCGCTCTCGAAGGAGATCTCGCACGTGCTCGACGCAGCCGACGAAATCCGCAAGCTGTAACGCCGCGCCACGGCGGGATCGCGTGGCGCGATGGCACGTCCAGACCACTCAGGAGGGCGTATGCGTTCCTACCTCGTCGTCGTGGTTGCAGCAACGCTCGGCATCGGATGCGCGTCGAGCCATCAGGGATCGTCGGTGCCGGCAGCCACCACACCACAGTCGATCTACGTGCGTACGCCTGATGGGCAGTCGCTCGCGATCGCGGGGGTCAGCGGTGAGCGAAAGGCAACGGCCGCGATTCCGATCGACGTGCCGCTCGAGAAGAGCTGGCAGGTGCTCCCGGACGTGTACCGCAATCTGGGGATCACGGTGGTCGCGGCCGATCCCGCGTCGCACACGCTCGGCAATCACGAGGCGAAGCTCACGCGTCGCCTGGGGAATGAGCGGTTGTCCAGCTTCTTCGACTGCGGCAAGGGGCTCGACGGCTACCCGCACGCCGATGAGTACGCCCTGACGGTCGACCTCCTCACGCAGGTCGTGAAGGGCGATGGAGGCGGTACGGTCGTCCGCACGCAGGCGCTCGCGACCGCGACGCCCGTCTCCGGATTGGCGAGCGACCCGGTGCAGTGCGCGAGCACGGGGAAGCTGGAGCAGCGCATCGCCGAGCTGGTCAAGGCGGACGCGGGCTCGTGATGCTCCGCTGACGACGAGGCGTAGCGGTCGGTGGGCGCCGTGAACATGCGGCGCTCGCCGAGCGCATGCGAAATCCGCGGGCACTCGTTACCTTCCACAGCGCGAGTGCATCCATCGGTTGGGCGCTCGTGCCCCCCGTGATGAATGTGCCCGCCGGCGTCAGCGCGCGTGATGTGCACGCGCCTGGGTCGATCCCACGCGTCGCCCTCGAGTGCGACCACCCGCTCACACGCTGTAGAATCTTCGTCATGCCCAGTCGCTCCCTCCCACTGCTCGCGCTGTCCCTCATTGTCCCCATCACCGTCGCCGCACAGCAGTCCGCATCGAGCTCGTCGCAGCTGCCGCGCATCGCGAATCTGTGCAGCACCTCGCTGGACAGCACGGCGTTCGCCGACTCGCTGCACGAGCCGGTGGCGATGCGCCCCGTCCCCGTGCCGTCGCCGCTTCGCGGACTGTACGTGAACCGATGGGCGGCCATTGGCCGGACGGTGTGGGAGCTGATCGACGTCGCGAAGCGGACGGAAGTGAACGCGCTCGTGATCGACGTGAAGGACGACCGCGGCTTCACGCTCTATCGCTCGCAGGTGCCGCTCGCGCACGAGATCGGCGCGGACACCGTGCAGCCGATGACGCACGCGCGGCTCCGCGCCCTGCTCGACACGATGCGCGTCAATGGGATTCTCCCCATCGCGCGCATCGTGGTGATCAAGGATCCGCTGCTCGCGCGCGCGAAAACCGAATGGGCGATCAAGCGGAAGTCGGATGGCAAGCCGTGGCTCGATAAGAACGGCAACCCGTGGCTCGATCCGCATCAGGACGGTCCGTGGACGTACGCCGCGCAGCTCGCGTGCGAGGCCGTGCGACTCGGCTTCGGCGAGGTGCAGTTCGACTATGTGCGCTTCCCCGACGACAAGCGCCTCGTGCGCGAGGCCGAGTTCCCACTCGCACACGGTCGCGAGCGCGCACAGGTGATCCAGGAGCAGCTCTCGTCGCTGCGCAAGCGCATCGCGCCGTTCGGCGTGCCGGTCATGGCCGACATCTTCGGGCTCACGACGAGCGACACGACCGACATGGGGATCGGGCAGCGGTGGGAGATGCTCATCCGGTCGGTGGACGTCGTGCTCCCGATGATGTACCCGTCGCACTACGCCCCCGGTACGTACGGCATCGCGAAGCCCAACGCGCATCCGTATGCCGTCATCGACAGTGGGCTCAAGGACGCGAAGCATCGGAGCACCGGCGTGACCGATGCGGCGGAGGTGATTCCGTGGTACCAGGACTTCACCCTCGGGCCGCCGCACTACGGCGCGTCGCAGGTGCGCGCGCAGATCAAGGCGGGGTACGACAACGGCGTGCTGAGCTGGATCCTGTGGAACCCCGGGAGCCACTACACGCTCGCGGCGCTTCGGCGTGAGATCGACCTGGCGGCGGACACCGCGCGCAGCGCCGACTCGACCGTCGCGCGCCGCCCGGACTCGGCGACGGCGGGGCGCACCGACTCGGTGACCGCGAGCCGCACCGATTCGGCGACGGCGGGCCGCGCCGATTCGACGATCGTCCGCCGCACCGACTCGACGGCTGTGCGCCGCGCCGATTCGACCGCCGCACGGCATCCCGACTCCGCTGCGGTGCGGCATCGCCAGGTGCGGCATCGCCAGGCGCGGCAGCGTCAATAGAACCTGGGACGTCCTCGCACCGTACTACCACTGCCCCCGCGGTCCACGACCAGAACCAACTTCATCCCACCGCCGATGCGCTCTTCCGTTCGTCGCTCACTCACCTTCGGCAGCATCCTCGTCACGCTCTCGCTCGTCGCCGCGTGCGGCAGCGATTCGCCTACCGGGCCCACGGTCGGCTCGATGATGACCGTGGCCGAGCAGGTGGCTATCCCCGGTGCGATGGAGAAGGTGGCCAAGGCGCTCGAGGGGACCGGACAGGCGGCGGATTCTACGCTCGCGGGGTTCACGCGCGTGGCCGCACAGCTGATCGGGCGGAGCGGGATTCAGGGCACGGTGGTGGCGACGAACGCCGCGTTGCAGGCGCCGGACTCGATGCACGCGGTGGCCGGTCTCATCACAGAAGGGAGCGGCGTGGGTGCCACGCAGCTGCACTTCGTGCTCGCCTGGTCGGGGCTCGACGTGAACGCGTTCACCGTGCAGCGCGCGTTCGTGCTGCTCGTCGATGGCAATGGACAGACGACGGGGAGCTTCTCGCTCACCGGCCCGTCAACCACGGCGACCGCGCGCTACGTGGAGCCGGCGACGCCGACGATCGTGGACAACAGCGCTGGGACGCTGAGCGTCGACAGTGCGCGCTTCGGCGATGCGTGTACGGGCGCGCCGAGTCAGGCGGGCGTGACGTGTGAGAGTGGAAGCGAGAGCGTCGGCGTGCAGTTCAGCGGGACATCGGCGGGCGGGGCATCGCTGTCGTGGGATGCGACGCTGTTGCCGACGTATCATCTCACGGTGACGGGCACACTGTAGCCCGCTACTCCTTCTCCTCGAGCTCCGCGAGGCGCGTCTCGAAGTCGCTCGCCATGCTGGGGTGACCGAAGCGGCGCGCGGTCTCGATGCCGGTGCGCAGGGCGGCCTTCGCTTCATCGAGCCGCCCCAGCTTGGCCAATGCGTCGGCGAGCCGGCCGTAGCCGTTCCCCTCGTCCTCGTGCATGCTCAAGTACGCCTGCAAGTTCTCCACGGCCTCGCGGAGCAGGCCGGCCTTCAACGCTTCGTTCGCCAGCCCGAAGCGCGCGAGCGCATTGTTGGGGCTCTGTGCGACCAGCAGGCGGAAGGAATCCAGGCGGGTAGGGTTCATCGGTCGAGCCACTGAGTGAGAATCTTGCCGATCGTCTCGGGCGCTTCTTCCGGCGTAAAGTGCCGTGCATCCGGAATAATATCCAGCGTCGAGCCGGGGATCGACTCGTGCAGCCGCTTGGCGATCGCCGTCGGGAGGAAGGGATCGTGCGCGCCCCAGATGATCGTCGTGGGCGCGACGATGTCCTTGAGGCGCGGCGTGAGCGCCTCGGTGTCGGCGGGGTCGAGCGAGAGCATGTGCTCCACCAGCACGTCGCGTCCCTTCGCCGCCGAAAAGGGACGGATGTAGATGTCCACCGAGCGGGCGCCGAGCTCCTGGTCGGTGTAGCCGCGCTGCAGATCGTTCCGGAGGATCGAGAGGATCCACGTCGCCGGCAGGTGTCGCGTGAGGGGGAGCGACGCCTTCGCGAGCTTCACATTGCGCGTGGGCCAGTCATCGAACGCCACCGAATCGATGAGCGCGAGCCGGGCGACGCGCGTCGGATGCTTGATCGCGAGATACTGCGCGATCCCGCCGCCCACGTCGTGTCCGACGATCGATGCGTACGAGATGCGCAACGTGTCGAGCAGCGCGATGATGCGCTCCGCGTGCCCCTTGATGCTGACGTCGTGCTCTTCCGGCCGGTCGCTGCGCCCGTAGCCGAGCAGATCGGGGACGACGACGCGGTGTCCCTCGGGCATACACGGCACGACGTCGCACCAGAGATGCGACGACGCGGGAAATCCGTGAATGAAGATGACCGGCTCTCCCGCTCCACGACTGCCGGCCGCGTAGTAGTACAACCGCGCGCCGCCGACGTCGATGAATTCACCCCGCATCGGGACTCGGGACTCGGGACTCGGGACTCGGGAACTGCCTCGGGGTCGAGGGCTGCTTCGCCACGAGCCGTGCCGAGTCCCGAGTCCCGAGTCCCGAGTCCCACTCCACGATCTTCCCCGCGATCGCGCTCGCGGCCACGGTGTACGGCGAAGCGAGGTAGAGCTGACCCGGGCCGCTGCGCCCGGGGAAGTTGCGGTTGATGGCGGAGATGGTCACCTCGTCGCGTGTGCGCGAGACCCCGGGACCCGCGTTGATGCACGCGCCGCACGACGGTTCGATGAACGTCGCGCCCACCTCGGTGAAGATGCGATCGTACCCCTGCTCCTGGCAGTAGCGGAAGACATCCTGCGAGCCGCACTGGATGAAGCAGCGCACCGACTCCGGCACGCGCTGGCCGCGCTCCAGTGCCTCGCGGAAGACGCGGGCGTACATGTCCATGTCTTCCTTCTTCCCCGCGGTGCACGAGCCCGCGTAGGCGATGTCGACGAACGTCTCGTTCGGCAGCTCGTCGACGTACATCCCGTTCCCCGGGTCGCCGGGGAGCGCGATCATCGGCCGCAGCGTGGACGCGTCGATCTCGATCACCTTCACGTACTCGGCACCCTCGTCGGAGGAGAGCCCCTCGCACAGCGCGCGCGCGTCGTCGGGCGACATGCCGCGCTGTGCGACGAGGTACTCCACCGTCTTCTCGTCCGGCGCGATGACCCCGGTGAACGCGCCCACCTCGGCGGCCATGTTGGTCATCGTCGCGCGCTCATCGACGGACAAGGCGGCGACCGCGTCGCCGCCGTACTCTATGACTTGGCCGATCGCCTGTCCGTTCTTGATGTACGGGTGGCGCAGGATCTCGAGCATGAAATCCTTGGCCGTGATGTTCTCCGGCTTCGCCCCGTGCACGATCACCTTGAACGACTTCGGCACCTCGACGCGCACGTCCTTCGTGATCCACGAGTTGAAGATCGCCGTCGTCCCCACGCCGAAGGCGACGCACCCCACCGCGCCCGCGTGCGGCGTGTGCGAGTCGGAGCCGATGATCACGTGACCTGGGAGCGCGTGCGCCTCGAGGATCTTCGAGTGACAGATGGCCTCCGACCCCGCGGCGGTGAGCGCGCCGTGCAGGTTGAGCCGCTTGTCGAGCTGCCCGTAGAGCTTGATCCCCTTCGCCTGCGCGAAGGTGCGCTGCTTGGCCTCGAGCTGGTTGGCCACGTCGAGCAGCCCCATCTCGATGTGCTCGGGGCGCATCACCTGATCGAGGAACGTCAGGTGGTCGCGGAAGAAGAACACCGACGACGGGTCGTTCACCGGCTCGTCCTTCCCCACGAGCTCCTCGAAGAAGATCGCCGACATCGGCGTCACGTACTCGTGGCTGAAGCGGATGTCGGTGCGGACGAACCCCTGATCGCCCGGCTTCACCGCGGGCACGCCCGTCTTCCCGCTGCTCGCGTCCACCACCCAGTGCCGCGCGAAGATCTTCTCGGCGATCGTCATCGGGCGGCGCGTCGTGGCGACTTTCGGAACCTCGACCTTCCCCTGCAGGCGCGCGACGTTGTAGTTGAACAGCCCGCCGTACTCGATGATCCCGCGCGAGATCTCCCCCTCGCCTTCGGTGAACTCGGAGAGCGGAATCTCCTCGCCGCGCCGCACGCGCTCGATGAGATCGAAGTTGGTGGACGTGAAGACGCCAAGATTCTGGCAGTTCTCGCGGTAGATGCGCTCGATGTTCTCGGCGATCACGAGGCGGATCCCCGCCACCATTTCCGCGTACGGCGACTGCTCGCGCGACGAACCCTTTCCGCGCCGCTTCCCCGACACGCTTGCCACGAAGTGCCCGTTCCGCACCGAGCCGCGGACGAGCGGAAACTCATCCCCGGCCTTGAGCCCGAGGTACGGGAAGTCGCCGAGCGTGTCGTCGAAGTAGTAGCAGATGTAGGCCGGCGTGATCTCGTCGGTCGAGATGTTGTCGCGCAGCTTGGGGTGAAGCGGGGAGCCGACCGGGGCCGAGGGATCGAAGGGGAGATCCTCGCCCGCGAGCTGGCGGCGGAGAAGTGCGGGGTCTTCGGTGAGGAAGAGGACGCGTCCATCGAACCGAACGCGGTCCGGCACTTTGCTCACCGGCCGCGACAGGAGGCTCTTGATCATGACCCGATCGGTACCCGCCAGAGTGGAAGACCGACTTGTGCCGCGGCGCGCCGAGCGCCCGGCTACGCGGTTTCATTGCAAGATGCGCCCCGGGTTTGGGGGAGACAAGGCGTGAGCTGTGAGCTGTGAGCTGTGAGCTTTGGGCTGTGGGCTTGGCTGTGAGCACGGAGATC
>DASSNR010000297.1:0-4470 GCA_035687925.1 Gemmatimonadaceae bacterium
GCCCGCTCCGCGTCCCGAACGCGATGCGATCGCCGCTTGGCGACCACGCGGGATGTTCGGCCGCGCGATCGCTCACGATCACGCGATCGGAGTCGCCCTCGAGCCAGTGCACGTGCAACCGGCTCCCCTCTTCCGTCTCGCTCACGTAGGCAACGCGCTCGCCGTCGCGCGAGAGCGAGGGCCATCGCTCGGCCGCCGACTTCTGCTTCGTGAGTCGCCGCTCGGTGCCCTCCGGCGATCGCACCCAGAGTCTCGCGGTCGCTCCGCGCCCCCTCACAAAGATGATGGCGCCATCCGGGGCGACGGCCGGCTCCGCCTCCCAATCATCGGCGGTCGTCACCTGCTCGGGCGTGCCCTTCGCACCGCTTCCGTCGACGTGCACCCGGAAGAGGTGCGAGCCGCCGGCTCGATCGGATACGAAGATCAGCGATTCGCCATCCGCGCTCCACACCGGCTCGCGATCCCACGCTGCGCCGGAGGTGATCTGCACCCAGTGCGTCGTGTCGCGCGCCGAGCGCTGCACCCACAGGTCGCCGTCGATCGCCAGCGCGAGCCGGCCGTCGGAGGCGTAGGCGGCGCTCTGCACGCCGGCGCCGGTCGGGGAGCCAACGGATGGCAGCTGGAGCACCACGAGCAGCGCGGCGAGCGACGTCAGCACGACACGATCTCCTTGAAGGGCGTTGAGGCCGATGTCACCGCGTCGAGTCGCGCGGCGCGCGCATCCCCTGCGTCTTCGTCCAGTGCGGTACCGACGCCCACTGCGTCGCGTCGAACAGCCGCGCGTCGAGCGGGATGTCGGAGCGCCAGTCGCTGTATTCCTCCGTCTGACGCGCGATCGCACCGTCGTACATCACGACCTTCGTCGCCAGCCAGCCGTGCGTGAGCGGCACGTACTTGTCGAGATGGATGTCTTCCGTCCGTGCGCCACCGCCGCGATTCAACGGAAGCAGCATGCGCACGAGGATCATCCGCTTGGCGTCCACCCAGAACTGTGGCGACGTGAGATCGCTCGCGTCGCGCGCACCGACGACGTACACCGGGCTCCCTTGCCACGTGTCCAGTCGCAGGCGCGACATGTCGATGTGATAGGGCTCGAGCTCCTGCACGGTGCGATCGACGGGCTGCGCGTAGACGGCGGCCACGAATGGGATGAACGGATTCCCCTGGCCGGTCGTGCGCGTGATCGCGCCGCCGCGCACGACGTAGGTGGAATCGGCGGTCATGATCACGCCGTTTCCTTCACTCGGATTGCCGAAGTCGATGCGCAGCCGATCGGGCGAGCGCATCGCCTCATACCAGGTGCTGACTTGCGGCGCGCTGTCGGGGCGGGCGATGGTCGTGCGCTGCACGAACGTGAGGGTGCGGAACCAGCGCCCGTCGTACGCGTCGTGCATCTGCCGCAGCAGGTCGGTGCCGGATTTCAGCGTCAATCGCTGCTGCGCGGTCGCCGTCGTACAGAGCGAGACGAGGAGTGCGAGCGCGAGCGCGACGGCGCTCAGCGTGGGGAGGAAGGAACGTCGCATTAGGATGTCCAGGGAAGATGGGCAGCCACCACGATGCACACGGGATCGGGAATAGGCAATCCGATCCCGCGATCGCGTGCGACAGGTGTTCACTTCATGTGCGCAACGAGCCAGTCGGCGATCGTGCCGAGGACCTCGGGGTTCACCGAGAGCGACTGGAGCTTCGAGTAATCGGTGAACGAGCCATTCGGATCGTGCACGAGCAGGTGGTTCGTTTCGGGAATGACGCGCACGGTGACATCGTGATTCCCGCCGGACCGGATCGCTGCGGCCAACTCCTCGGCCTGCTCCGGGCTCACCTGCGTATCCGTCGCGCCCTGCAGGATGAGCACGGGCATCTGCAGCTTCTTCGCGGCGGGGATGGGATCGTAGTTGAACCAGAACTGCAACCACGGCGACGCCTTCACCTGCGCGTCGCGCACCACGTCGTTCTCGCGCATCGCCGAATCGAGCGCGGCACCGCTCAGGTGCAGCCGTTGCGTGATCGCCTCGCGCACCTGCTCGTCCGACACCTCTCGCCCCGTCCGCGACGTGCCGGCAATGAGCACGATGGCGTGCAGCGAAGGATCCGTCGCGCCGATCATCGGTGCGATCATCGCGCCCTCGCTGTGTCCGATCAAACCGAGCCGCTTGGCATCGATGTCGGGGCGCGTGCGCAGGTACGAGAGTGCGGCGCGGATGTCATCGGCGAAGTCAGCGCTCGTTGCGCCCGACGGTCCTGCGTCCGACCCGCCGACGCCGCGATCATCGAGCCGGAGCACCGCGATTCCTCGCCGACCGAGCGTGTCGGTGATCTGACGAAAGGGCTTCCACCCGGGAATGGCCGGCGTCGATTCGTCGCGATCCTGCGGGCCCGAGCCGGTGATCATGACGACAGCCGGCACTCGCGCGCCCAGTGCGTGATCGGGAATGGTGAGCGTGCCCGCGAGCGTGACGTTCGCCTTGTCGTTGTGGACGCGAACCTCCTCGGCTGTGTACGGCGCACCTGGAGGAGCCGCGTAGTCGGGCTTCGCAGCGGAAGACGCGACAGGATGCGTGTCCACGCCTGACGACGAAGACGGCGCGAGCGACGCGGACGTGCCCTCCCCTGCCCGCGTGAAGCGCACGTGCTGACTCGGCACGAGTGCGCCGAGCAGCTGCCCGTCGGTCGACGTGCTCGCGCGCATCTCGGTGTTCGCGATCGCGATCACCGCTGAGTCGGCGCCGAGCCACTGCACCTTCGCGTGGAGGAGCTGCCCGCCCGCGACGTTGAAGAGCGGGATGTCGGCCGTCGCCTGGCCCAGCACTTTCGCACGGCGGAGAATCTGCTCGATGATCGCCGACGAGAGATTGACGAACGGCAGCGTGCCCGCGGGGACCGCGACGCGCTGCGCTGGCGTGGGCGCGTCGCCCATCGTGACGAGCACGCTGTCGTGCGTGAACTCCAGCGTTGCGCGCTGCAGCGGCGCGCTCGTGGGCGATGCGCTCGCCGTGCGGGCCTCGGTCTCCACGCGCGGCACCGTGCCGTCCGGCGCGAGCGCCAGCGTGAGGTCGAGTCGGAGCCCTTGCGCCTTGATCGTCAGCGCCGACTGCAGCTGTGCGGCCGACCGCGTGACATGCTCCGTCGCGATCGTATCCGTTCCGGCCGTGACGACGAAATCGGCCCGCGTTGGAGACGCAGGCTGCTGCGCCTCCACGGGGCCGATCGCGAACGCGGCGAGGAGCACCGGCATCAGTCTCCCCATACCGGCTCCGGTGCCATACCCGACACCTCCCGCTCCTCCTCGATCTCGCGCTCGCGGTCGGGGCTCACCGCGTGCCGCTTGAAAAATCCACCGATGTCGTCGAAGTAGGTGTACGCCACCGGCACGACGAGCAGCGTGAGCATGGTCGACGTGATGAGCCCGCCGATCACGGCGCGTGCCATCGGCGCGCGGAACCCACCGCCCTCGCCGAGCGCGAACGCAATCGGAAGCATCCCGAAGATCATCGCGAGCGTCGTCATGATGATCGGGCGCAACCGCACGGCGCCCGCTTCGATGAGCGCCGTCATGCGTGGCACGCCTTGCGCGCGTCGTTCGTTCGCGTTGTCCACGAGCAGAATCGCGTTCTTGGTCACCAACCCCATGAGCATGATCACACCGATCATCGACATCATGTTCAGCGTGTCGTTGGTGACGAGCAGTGCGAGCAGCACGCCGACCAGCGACAGCGGCAGCGACAGCATGATCGCGAACGGCTGCGTGAACGATTCGAACTGCGACGCGAGAATGAGGAAGATCAGGATGATCGCGAGCGTGATCGACTGCAGCACGTAGCCGACCGTCTCCTCCATGCTCTCCGTCTCCCCGCCGAGCTGCACGGTGTAGCCGGGCGGCAGCTGCATCTTCCCCACCTCGGTGCGGATCGCCGCCGACGCCTCTGCGATCGAGAAGCCGGGCGTCGTGCTCCCGCTGATCGTCGCGATGCGCTGCAGCCCCTTGCGGTCGATCTCCGCCGGCGCCGTGCCGTACTCGATGCGCGCGACGTCGCGGAGCGGCACCGTCACCGCGGCACCATCGGCCGTGCGACGCGTCGTCGCGAGCGGGATGGTCGCGATGTCTTCGACCGTCCGCCGCTGCGACGGATCCACCTGCACCACCACGTCGCGCTCCTCGCCGGTCGGGTCCTCCCACCGCGTGGCGGTCTCGCCCGCGAGTACGGGGCGCACCGTCGTCGCGATCTGTCCGATGTCGAGCCCGACCTCGTTCGCGATGTCGCGGTTCACCTCGATGCGATACTCCGGCTTTGGATCACCGAGCGACGACTCGACGTCCACGATCCCCGGAATCTTCGCGATGCGATCCTTGATCGTCGACGACAGCCGCTGCAGCTCGACGGCATCCGGTCCGCGCACCTCCACCTGAAGCGGTGCCTGCGCGCCGCCCAAGCCGCCGGAGAGCAGCACCGCGATGCGCGTCCCGACGAG
>DASSNR010000299.1:0-3421 GCA_035687925.1 Gemmatimonadaceae bacterium
TATCGCTCGGTCATTCTGAGCTTGTCATCCCGAGCGCAGGTTTGTCATCCCGAGCGCAGCGAGGGATCTCGCTGGGTGGCCGAGATCCCTCGCTGCGCTCGGGATGACAAACCTGCGCTCGGGATGACAAGCTCAGAATGACCGAGCGATACTCACCCTTCCGTTCCGTACTCCTCCCGCAGCACCGAGTACATCTCGATGTCCTCCCACTCACCCCACTTCTTGACGTGCTGCCGGAGCCGCCCCTCGTAGCGCATCCCGATCTTCTGCATCACCCGCCCCGACGCGGGGTTCCGCGTGAAGTGGCACGCGAAGACGCGATTGACTTCGAGCACCTGGAACGCATAGCGCAGCACGACGGCCGCCGCCTCCGTCGTGTAGCCGCACCCCCAGAACTCCTTCCCGATCCAGTAGCCGAGCTCCGCGCGCTCGTGCTCGGTGTTGATCGTGAGACTGATCGCGCCCATGAGCGCACCCGTCGCACGATCGGTGATCGCGAAGGTGACCTGCTGCCCCACGGCGAAGCTCACCTCGTGCGTGCTGATCCATAGCTCCGCGGTCGCCTGGTCGTACGGATGTGGAATGTTGAGCGTGTTCACCGCGACGTCGCGGTCGCCGGCGAGACGCTCCACGTCCGGCGCATCGGTGAGCATGAATGGACGGAGCGCGAGGCGCTCGGTCTCGAGCGTGGGGCGCTCCTTCACCGCACCCCTCGCGTCACTCGGTGCGCTCCACGCGCACGTCAGCGGCGAGCGCGGGCCCGATGTGGCACTCGGCGCTCTTCGCACCCGCGCCCACACGCACGGTCACCGGTCCGCCGTACGGCGCGCATTCGATCAACACCACCGCCGCACCCGGTCGTAGCCCGAGCTCGCCCAGATAGCGAAGCCGTGCCGCGTCGTCGTCGCTCACGCGCACCACGCGTCCGTGCTCGCCTGGCTCGAGATCGGTGAGCGCGATGTGCGACTGCTCATCGATCTCCCCCTCGCGCGTGGGGATCGGCGCGCCGTGCGGATCGACCGTCGGCTCGCCGATCGCCGCCGCCATGCGATCGATGAGCTCGTCCGATGCCGCATGCTCCAACCGCTCGGCCTCGTCGTGCACGAGATCCCACGGGTAGCCAAGCGCGCGCGTGAGGTACGACTCGATCACGCGATGACGGCGAATCGTGCGGAGCGCCACGCGTCGCCCTTCTTCCGTGAGCTTCACGCCGCGATAGCGCTCGTGCTCGAGCAAGCCTTGATCAGCGAGGCGACGCACCATCCCGCTCACCGATGCGGGCGCAATCTCGAGCCGCTGCGCGATGTCGGTGGTCGCCGCCGCGCCGCTCGCGCGCTCGATCTCGTAGATCACCTTGAGGTAGTTCTCGACCGGCGCGGTGTACGCTTCGGGCGCACGCGATTCCATCATGACTCCGCGCGCTCCGTCTGCGCGCCCGGGTGCCCGCGCACCATCAGCACGGGGACGGTCGAGCGATGCCGCACCGCGGTCGCCACGCTGCCGCGCACGAGGTCGTTGAAGAAGCGGTGCCCGTGCGTCGCCATGGCGATGAGGTCGCACTGCTCGCGCTCGGCAGCTTCCGTGATCTCACGCGCCGGATCGCCACTCGCGAGCACGGCCTCCACCTGGAATCCCTCGGACGCGAGCGTTGCGGCGACCTCGTCCAGATACTCGCGGTCGCGCCGCATCTCCTCCGATTCCTGAAGATTGAGCTGGAGGATGTTCCGCGCCGCCCACCCGTCCGCCACGTGAATGAGCACGAGCGAGGCGTGCGACATCCGCGCGAGCTTCCGGATGTGCTCGATCACCGCCGCGTCGTACGGCGAATGCTCGAGGGGGACGAGGATGTGCTTGTACATGCGTGCGTCCGGTCAGCGCAGAATCGTCATGACGAGCAGCCACCCATTGAGGATGGCGATGAAGATCGCGATCGCGTAGGCCAGCACCTTGAGCCAGATCGGGTTCACGAGCTCGCCCATCTTCGCGCGGTCGGAGGTGAACTGCACGAGCGGGAAGACCGCGAACGACAGCTGGAGGCTCAGGATCACCTGGCTCAGGATGAGCAGGCTGGCCGTCCCACTCTCACCGTACACAATCGCCACCACCGCCGCCGGCACGATGGCGATCGCTCGCGTGATGAGCCGGCGCAGCCACGGACGGATGCGCAGGTTCAGGAACCCTTCCATCACGATCTGCCCCGCGAGCGTCCCCGTGAGCGTCGAGTTCTGCCCAGAGGCCAACAGCGCCAGCGCGAAGACGACGCTCGCACCGCCCACACCCACGAGCGGCGTCAACAGCTTGTACGCGTCCTGAATCTCGGCCACCGCCGTGTGACCCGCGCGATGGAACGTCGCCGCCGCGACGATCAGGATGGCCGCATTGATGAAGAGCGCGAACGAGAGCGCGACGGTCGAGTCGATGAACGCGTAGCGGATCGCTTCGCGCTTGCCCGGCGCATTCTGGGCATACCGCCTGGTCTGCACGATGGATGAATGCAGATACAGGTTGTGCGGCATCACGGTCGCCCCGAGAATCCCTATCGCAATGTACAGCATCTCGGGGTTGTGGAGAATCTGCGACGAGGGGACGAAGCCCGCCGCTACCGCCGAGAGATCGGGACGCGAGATGACGATCTCGAAGAGGAACGCGATGCCAACCGTCGCCACCAGCGTGACGACCAGCGCCTCGAGCATCCGGAATCCCTTGTGCTGCAGGTACAGCACGATGAGCACGTCGAACGCCGTGATCACGATGCCGACCGGCAACGGGATGTGGAACAGCAGGTTGAGCGCGATGGCCGAGCCGATGACTTCCGCGAGATCGCACGCCGCAATCGCGACCTCGGCCAGGAGCCAGAGCACGATCCCCACCGGCCGCGGGTACGCGTCGCGGCACGCCTGCGCGAGATCGCGTCCCGTCGCGATGCCGAGCTTGGCCGAGAGCCCCTGCAGCACGACGGCCATGAGGTTCGAGAGGAGCACGACGCTGAGCAGCGTGTAGCCGAACGCCGAGCCGCCGGCGAGATCAGTGGCCCAGTTGCCCGGGTCCATGTAGCCGACGGCGACGAGATAGCCCGGACCGGCGAACGCGAGGAGCTTCGCCCACCACGTGTGCCCGAGGATCGGGATGCTGCGGTACGCCTCGGCGAGGCTGGGCGTGGCGCGCGTGCGCCTCCACCCGCGTTCGGTGCGAGGGGATGGCCGCTCGGGTGGTTCTGGTTCAGCGAGCTGGGTGGCGACCATACAAAGGAATGATGTCAGCGATTATTCGTGAACTACGTCGAGATTTCGGAAGTCCTAAATTTATTTCTTGTGTAGCCAAGACACAAGACGACGCAGCGCCGAGGACGAAACGGGAGCAGAAGCATCATCGTACCAGTGAAGTGTCGTTTAGCGGCGATGTGTCATCCCGAACGGTGTCA
>DASSNR010000304.1:0-21791 GCA_035687925.1 Gemmatimonadaceae bacterium
CTTCGGACCGCACATCGCGCAGAACTCCGCGCTCTTGAAGTACTCGGCGGGGAGCGTCTCGTCGTGGTACTCGCGCGCCCGCTCGGGGTCGAGCGAGAGACGGAACTGCTCGTTCCAGTCGAAGGCGTAGCGCGCGCGGGAGAGCGCGTCGTCGCGGTCGCGGGCGTTCGGGCGGCCGCGCGCGATGTCGGCCGCGTGCGCCGCGATCTTGTACGCGATGACGCCCTGCCGCACGTCCTCCGCGTTCGGGAGGCCGAGGTGCTCCTTGGGCGTGACGTAGCAGAGCATGTCGGCGCCGTACCAGCCGATCATCGCCGCACCGATCGCGCTCGTGATGTGATCGTAGCCCGGCGCGATGTCGGTGACGAGCGGACCGAGCGTGTAGAACGGCGCCTCGTGACACACTTCCTTCTGCCTGCGCACGTTCATCTCGATCTCGTGCATCGGGATGTGTCCGGGTCCTTCGACCATCACCTGGACGTCGCGCGCCCAGGCCCGCTGCGTGAGCTCGCCCAGCGTCTCGAGCTCGGCGAACTGCGCGCGGTCGCTCGCGTCGTGCAGCGAGCCGGGGCGGAGCGAATCGCCAAGTGAGATGGTGACGTCGTACTGGCGCAGGATGTCGAGCAGATCGTCGTAGCGCTCGTAGAACGGATTCTGCTTGCGGTGGTGCATCATCCACACGGCGTGCAGCGAGCCGCCGCGGCTCACGATCCCCGTCACGCGCCCGTAGACGAGCGGGAGATGCTCGAGCAGGATCCCCGCGTGGATCGTCATGTAGTCCACGCCCTGCTTCGCCTGATGCTCGACCATGTCGAGCAGGTCGTCGGCGGTGAGCTCCTCGAGCTCTTTCCCCATGAGCACGGCCTGGTAGATCGGCACCGTGCCGATCGGCACCGGCGAGTGCGCGATGATCGCCTCGCGTGTCGCGTCGATCTCCTTCCCCGTGGAGAGGTCCATCACGGTGTCGGCACCGTACTTCACCGCGAGCTCGAGCTTCTCGACCTCCTCGGGGATGGACGAGGTGACGGCGGAGTTGCCGATGTTCGCGTTGATCTTGACGCGCGCCACCTTGCCGATGGCCATCGGTTCCAGGCGTCCTGCAAGGTGATGGATGTTGGCGGGGATGATGAGCCGTCCGCGCGCGACCTCGTCGCGAATCAGCTCCGGCGCGAGCGCCTCACGCTCGGCGACGACGCGCATGGCTTCGGTGATCTCGCCCTGGCGGGCGAAGTACATCTGCGTGACAGCGTCCATTGTCTGACTCCCTACGCCGGTACAAGCCGGATCAGGTTCAAAGGGACTCTCTCAGCCAGCAACCCAAGTGTCGCCGGCACCCCTGTCGTTTGGGAAAGGTAAGTAGAAGTGAGTCAGTAGGTCAGTGGGTCAGGAGCGGCGCGTACGACTGTCATCCCGAGCGTGAGCGAGGGATCTCCCCGACGGTTGTCATCCCGAGCGAGGGCGAGGGATCTCGCTGGCCGAACGAGATTCCTCGCTGCGCTCGGAATGACAAGCGTGCGGGCTTTTTCTGACCGACTGACCTACTGATCTACTGACTCACTCTTTCACAGCCCAACCACCTGCTCTTTCGCTCTCGACACCGCGATGACGCGCAGGTTCGGGGTCCAGATCGTCACGCGGTTGCGGCCGCTGTCCTTGGCGGCGTAGAGGGCTTCGTCGGCGCGTGAGAGCAGGTCGTTGACGATGTTCTCGTCGACCACGCGGTCGGCGACGATGCCGACGCTCACGGTGATCGGAAGCTTCCCACTCACGCCCTCGAAGTGATGCTTGGCGACGTCCTCGCGGATGCGCATCGCGAGGCGGTAGGCGCCGGCGGCGCTCGTCTCCGGAAGCAGCAGCATGAACTCGTCACCGCCGGTGCGCGCGACCACATCGCCACCGCGCGCCGCCGCGAGCAGGAGCGTCCCCACCTGCTGAATCACGGAGTCGCCCGCGAGGTGGCCGAAGGTGTCGTTCACCGTCTTGAAGAAGTCGACGTCGAGCGCGATCATCGCGATCTCGCGACCGCTGCGCACCGCGCGCGAGAGCTCGCGCGTCAGCTCCTGCTCCAGCCCGCGTCGATTGAAGCAGCCGCTCAACGAATCGGTGAGCACCATGTTGGCGAGCTGGCCGCGCACCTGGTTGTACACGCGCCCCACCATCGTGATGCTGTCGGGCCGCCGGTCCGACGCGACGTCGTATTCACCGGAGAGATCGCCCTCGCGCGCGCGCTCGAACAGCTCGACGATGCGCGCGAGTCGGTCCTTCACGTTCTCGTACTGCAGCAGGAACGAGATGGCCGCGAGCACGAACAGGTTGAGCGACCAGATCTCCCACGGCCACGAGATCGGCACCCCCTCGGCCCACGCGCTCGCGATGAGTCCGACGTAGGCCTCGATGATCGCGACGAGCGCGAACGCCGCGGGACGCCGGCCGAAGTAGAGCTCGGTGAGATGGAGGATGACAAACGAGAGGATGAGCGTGTGCCCGTAGTACTGCGGCGGAATGGCGACGAAGGCGTTGCCGAAGACGAAGAGCACATCGGCGCCCACCGTCGCATACACGATCCACCCCTGCGCTACGCGCGTGTGCTTCAGCAGGAGGCGGAAGCCGAGGATGACGGCGACGTACGCCGCCACGCTCAGCGCGAACGCCTGCATGCGATCGGGGAGGATGTCGGCCGCCATCGCGGCGACACCGATCGCACCGGCGGCGAGCGCGACGCCGATCCGGAGCCAGCTCTGCCAGATCAGAATCTCGGCGTCGAGCTGCTCGGATCGCTTGATGCGGTCGGAATGAAGCGACGGCGATAATGGCATCTGCATCGGGAACCCTGTCAACCCCGGACGCGAGTGCGGACGCAGTGCCATAGGCTACGATCTCCACCGCATGCACGGTGTCGAGAGGTCACCTTCGGCAACCGGACGATCTCTCGAGCTGCGAGAGACTCCTGGCTTTGCGGCCCCGCCTCGCGACGGGTGTGCTAGTGTCGAGTGATCGGTACGTCGTGGTACCTCGTGCTGCCACCGCCGCTTAGGGCGACAACCGTGCCAGACAGGGGGGTGTGTCTAACATCTTGTTAATGTGCCGCATAGCCACCCACCGCTCTGCCTGCGCCGCCCTCGCACCCTCGCGCTTTGCATATCGCTCTCGCGAAATGCGAGAGCGCCGGGCCTGCCCCTCCTCCAATTGGTCCACTTTGTGCCCTGCTTCGGCCTGCCACGCCTGGGACGAGGCTCATGCCGGCCCCGGCCCGGAGTCAAGCATGCAGCAGGTGTCGTATGGGCATCCAACAGCCGAACGAGGCGCACCGCGACACGCGGGCGCCCGATGCAGCAGACCAGGCCGCGCCCACCGTGCGTCCGCCGTTCCCTCTCCGATCCATCAACTGCACCGATGCGCACCCGACCGAGGCCGATGCCTCGTCTCGGACGCCGCGCGGCCGCGGTCGCCGCGAACCCGATCCGATCGGACGGACGAGGCAACCGCGTCACCACCATTGACGATCTATCCCGCGATTTCGTGACCGGCTGGGCCCTGGGCTCGAGTGCCGTTGTTCCGTGCATTCGGCCCGATGAGTTCCGCGTCGTGCGACTCCGTGCGCTCCGCGGTCCGAACTACTGGCGACTCGCGCCCGTCATCGCGTGTGATGTGCGCTTGGGCACACTCGAGTCGGTGACGTCTGCCGACATTCCCGGCTTCACAGACCGACTCATCACGATGGTCCCGACGCTCTACGAGCATGGATGCAGTCGCGGTGAAGCGGGGGGCTTCGTCGAGCGGCTCCGCGAAGGGACGCATCTGCCGCACATCCTCGAGCACGTTGCGCTCGAGCTGCAGACGCTCGCGGGCAGCGACGTGAGCTTCGGGCGCGTCGTGGCATCGGGCGACGAAGGGATCTGGTGGGTGATCGTCGCGTACGAGGAAGAGGAGCTCGGCCTCGAGAGCGTCCGTGCCGGCGTGTCGCTCATGCAGGCGTGCATGACGGGCGAGTGCGTGGACATCGCGCGCATCACGGCGGAGCTCGGATCGCTGTACGAATCGGTGCGCCTCGGGCCATCGACCGCGGCGATCGTCGAGGAAGCGCGACGGCGCGGGATCCCGGTTCGGCGGCTCAACTCGCGCTCGCTCGTGCAGCTCGGGCTCGGCAAACAGCTGCGCCGCATCCAGGCGACGATGACCGATGCGACGAGCGGGATCGGGATCGAGATTGCACAGAACAAGGACGAGACGAAGCGCGTGCTCGACACGCTCGGGCTCCCGGTGCCGCACGGTGATGTGGCCGAGTCCGCCGACGATGCCGTCGCCATCGCGCGGACGATCGGCGTCCCCGTCATCCTCAAGCCGCTCGACGCGAACCACGGACGTGGGATCTCGATGCGGCTCTTCGACGAGGCGGCGATTCGCACCGCGTGGGCAGGCGCCGCGGAGCTCTCGGACCGCGTGGTGGTCGAGCGCTACGTGGAGGGGAACGACCATCGTGTGCTCGTGGTGAACGGGCATGTGGTCGCGGTGGCCGAGCGCGTGCCGGCGCACGTGGTGGGCGACGGCGTGCACACGGTGCGCGCGCTCATCGATGCCGTGAACGAGGATCCGCACCGCGGCACCGGGCACACGAAGACGCTCACCCGACTGCCGTGCGACGAGCGCACGATCGAGGTGCTGCGCGCGTATGGGCGGACACTGGAGAGCGTGCCGCGCGACGGGGAGCGCGTACTGCTGCGCGTGACCGCGAATCTCTCGACGGGCGGCACGTCGATCGATCGGACCGATGAGATCCATCCCGCGAACGCGACCGCGTGCGAGATGGCGGCGGGCGCGGTGGGGCTCGACGTCGCGGGGATCGATGTCATCACGCGCGACATCTCGGTGCCGTTCCGCGAGAACGGCGCTGCCATCATCGAGGTGAACGCGGCGCCCGGGATCCGCATGCACACGCACCCCACGGAAGGGAGGGCGCGCAACGTAGGTGCGGCGATCATCGACATGCTCTACCCGCCGGGCGTGGAGCCCACGATCCCGGTGATCGCCGTGACGGGCACGAACGGGAAGACGACGACGACGCGCCTGATCGCGCACCTCTTCCGCCACACCGGCAAGACGGTCGGCTTCACGACGACCGATGGCGTTTACCTGCAGAACCGGCTCGTGATGGAAGGGGACATGACCGGTCCCTTCGCCGCGAACATCATTCTCTCGAATCCGACGGTCGATGTCGCCGTGCTCGAGACGGCGCGCGGCGGCATCCTGCGCGCCGGACTCGGCTTCGACGAAGCGGACGTCGGCGTCGTGCTCAACGTGAGCGCGGACCACCTGGGGCTCGGCGGCATCCACACGCTCGAGCAGCTGGCCGAGGTGAAGAGCGTGATCCCCGCGGTGGTGACGCGCACGGGGCACGCGGTGCTCAACGCGGACGATCCGCTGGTGTACGCGATGCGCGAGCGCACGGCGGCGGACGTCGTCCTCTTCTCGATGTGCGCGGATGGCGCGACGCACGCGCGCATCGAGGACCATATCGCGCGCAACGGGATCGCGGCGTGCATCGAGGACGAGACGTTCGTGATCCGCCGCGGCCGGCTGCGGATCCCGGTCGCTCACGTGCGCGATGTGCCGCTCACGATGGGCGGGACGGCGCGGTTCCAGTGCGGGAATATCCTCGCTGCGATCGCCACGGCCTACGTGCGCGGCGTGCGCTACGATGACATCCGCGCCGGGCTGCATTCGTTCTTCCCCTCGCCCTCGATGACGCCGGGGCGCGTGAACCTGATGCGCGTGAGCGGGGCGCGCGTGCTGGTGGACTACGCGCACAACGCCGCCGCCGTGCACGCGCTGCTCGAGTTCGTGATGGCGCTCCCCGCGTTGCGGCGTATCGGCGTGATCGCGGTGCCCGGCGATCGGCGTGACGACGACATTCGCGCCGTTGGCCGACTCGCCGCTCGGCTCGATCGTGTGCTCGTGAAGGAAGATGACGATCGACGCGGGCGCGAGATCGGCGAGGTCGCATCGCTCCTGGCCGAGGGGCTCGAGCAGGGCGGCTTGGCGCGCGAGCGGGTGGAGGTCGCGCTCTCGGAGGGCGCGGCGATGGAGCGGCTCTTCGCGGAGCTGCGCGAGGGTGATCTCGCGGTGATTCTCGCGGAGGACGTGCGCAGCGTGCTCGAGCGCGTGCAGCGTGAGGCGCCCGGGAGCATGGGGCTCTGATCGCGGTGGCGCCCCCGCCCTTCCCCGATCCATCCCAGGAAATTCGCCTGCGTACCCTGCAGGCGTTGCGCGGCGCCAACTACTGGTCGCGTCGCCCGGTGACACGGCTGGACATCGCGCCGGGCGCATACGATGAGATCTCGTCGGCCGACGTACCGCATGTCGCACAGGCGCTCGTGGCCGCGTTGCCGGGGCTGGTCGAGCATCGATGCAGCATCGGCGAGCGCGGCGGCTTCGTCACGCGACTCACGCGCGGCACGTACGCGCCGCACATCATCGAGCACGTCGCGCTCGAGCTGCAGATGATGGTCGGACACGAGGTGGGGTACGGCAAGACGCGCGGCGGTGATGCGCCGGGCGAGTACACGGTGATCGTCGAGCATCACCACAGCGGCGTGGGACTCCGCGCTGCGGCGCTCGCGCTCGGCATCACGCAGCGGGCGTTCGCGGGGACGCTCGGCGCGGTGGAGCACGCACTGCTCGAGCTGCGCGCGTTGGCGGAGTCGCCCGATCTTCCCGCGGTGCGTCAGCACGTAATGTGCGGAATCACGGGCGGCGCGGCGCGCCACGAGACGCGCGACGAGATGGTCGCGCGCGGCTTCGATCGCAGCGACCTGCTCGTGGAGGTCGCGCCAGGGTACATCCTGCAGGCGGGGCTGCCGTACTCGCGCTCCGAGCTGGGCGTCGTGCTCGACGCGGCACCGACCGATGTGCCCGATCGGTACCGCGCGCCGGATCGTGCACGGGCCTTGGTGAGCGTGGTGGCCGACGCCGTGCGCCCCGGCGGGATCGTCATTGCGCCCGCGAAGGAATGGGACGTGCAGGACCGTGCGCGCGATGCGGGGTGTCGCGTGGCGATCTTCGCCACCGACGACAACGTGACGGCGCGCGACGAGCAGGTCGCGCACTCGGTGGCGCTCGTGCACGAGGATCGGATCGTGCTCGAAGGCGCGGGAGTGACGGCGGATGGCGGGGTCGTGCGTGGGGACGCTCCCATCGCCGCGCAGGTGGCCGCCGCGCTCGCCGTCTTCACGCTGCACGAGCTGGAGCCTGAACTCGCGATGGTACCATGAGTCGAATCTCCACGATCGAACAGCCAACGTCGGCGCGGCACAGAACCGACGGCGCGCGCGATACTCACCGCCGCATCGAGGTAGCCGACGCCACACCGCGGCGGCGGCGGAGCGATGTGCGGGCGGGGACGCTCGTGCTCATGGGCGGCGCCTGTGATCCGCACGGCGGAGCGTTCGAAGCGTTTCTCCGGCTGAGCGGAGCGCGCGAGGGCGGGAAGATCGTCGGCTTCACGACGGCATCATCGGATCCTGTCGGCTCGGCGGTCGCGTGGAAGAACGCGTTCGCATCGGTCGGCGCGAAGAATGTCGAGTTCCCGATCGTCGACCGGCGCGAGCGCGCGCAGAACGAGCGCATCGCCCAGATGGTGCTCGAGGCCAAGGGAATCTTTCTGGGCGGCGGCGATCAGGTCACACTCGTCGCCACGCTCAGCGGTTCACGTGTCGGGCGCGCCATTCGCCAGGCGTACGCGAGCGGCGCGGTGGTAGGCGGCACGAGCGCCGGCGCGGCAGCGATGTCGGAGACGATTCTCGCAGGCGGCGAGTTCACCACACGCGGCGAGCCCATCGAGCGGCACCTCGGTCCCGGCCTCGGACTCATCGGCTTCTCGTCCGTCATCGATACGCACTTCTCGAAGCGCGGCCGCCTGCAACGTCTCTTTCGCCGCGTGGCCGAGAATCCGGAGCTGCTGGGGCTCGGCATCGACGAGGACACCGCGCTCATCGTGCGCGGCCACCTCGCCGAAGTCGCTGGGACGGGCGGCGTGACCTACGTGGATGGCCGCGCCGTACAGTTCGACAACGCCGACGACGTGATGATGCACGGCGCGTCACTCACGCTGAGCCACCTGCGCGTGGGACTCATCGGTGCGCCGTACGTGTTCAACCTGCGGGAGCGGGAGCTGGAAGTGGTGGTGGAGTGGACGGAGGAGCGGGAGGAGATGCCAACGGTGAAAGGGGATGAGGCGGTGTGAGCTGTGAGCTTTGCGCTGTGAGCTTTGGGCTGTGAGTGAGCCGTGGGCCAGAGGCGGTCTCGATCTCCGTGCTCACGACCAAACTCATCACCCACAGCTCAGAGCTCACAGCTCAAAGCTCAGAGCCCCTCTCTGCTTCCACCGCCCCGCGCATCCGATTCTTCTCATCCACGAACACGATCGTCGGCTCGAAGTCCTCGAGCTCGCTCTCATCGTACTCGGCGTAGCTGATCACGATCACGCGATCGCCCGGGGCGCCCAAGCGGGCGGCCGCGCCGTTGAGCTGCACCTCGCCCGAGCCGGCGCGCCCTTCGATGACGTAGGTCTCGAGGCGCGAGCCGGTGTTGATGTTGACGATGCTCACCTGCTCGTAGGGAAGGATGTCGGCCGCGTCCATGAGGTCGCGGTCGAGCGTGAGACTCCCCTCGTAGTGCAGGTCCGCGCCGGTGAGCGTGGCGCGGTGGATCTTCGATTTACACATCACGCGGCGCATGGCCGTGGGACTCCGAAATTGAGATGATGCTGAAATATAGGGGAGGGGAAAGTGAGTCAGTGAGTCAGTAGATCAGTGAGTCAGGAACGGCATGTAAGACTGTCATCCCGAGCGCAGCGACTGTCATCCCGAGCGCAGCGAGGGATCTCCCCGACGGTTGTCATCCCGAGTGTAGCGAGGGATCTCGCTGGCAGCCCGAGATTCCTCGCTCACGCTCGGAATGACAAGCGTGCGAGCTTTGTCTGACTCACTGACCTACTGACCCACTGACTCACTTCTACGCCACCAACGGCATCACCTCTTCCGCGAACCGCTCCATCTCCTCCAGCTGCGGACTGCACTGCAAGAGGAGTAGATCCACGCCCGCATCCGCGAACGCTCGCACGCGATCGGCCACCTGCTCCGGCGTCCCCACGAGCCCGGCGCCGAGTCCGCGGTTCGAGACGGAGTAGTCAGCGAGACTCACCTGCCGCTCGAGCTTCGTGTTCGCGATCCAATCCTGATAGTTGTGATAGCCCGGCGAGCCCGGCGCGACGTTCGTGATACGCTCGACTTCACGCTTCGCTTCGGCCTCCGTGGAGCGCACGATCGCGAAGGCGGCCATGCCGTACTGCATGGGCTCGAGGCCAAGTTTCTCGCGACGGCAGCGCATGTCGGCGACCTTGGGCGCGATGCGCTCCGGCGGATCACCGTGCATGACGTACGCATCGCAGGCACGCGTGATGAGCTGCTTCGCCGCCTCGGACTCGCCGCCCGCGTAGATCGTGGGCCGTGGGCGGCGCGCCGGTTTTGGCTCGACGATCGCGTCGTCCACCGTGTAGTAGCGCCCCGCGTGACTGAACCTCGGCTCGCGCCACACGCCGTCCACCACCTCCAACCACTCGGCAGTGCGCGCGTAGCGGTCGTCGTGTTGATCGAAGTGCACGCCGTAGCGGCGCGCCTCGTCGCTCCACCATGCGCTCACCACATTGAGCGCGAGCCGGCCGCGTGAGATGACGTCGATGTTCGCCGCCTGCTTGGCGAGGAGCGCGGGCTGATGGAAGGTGGGACGCACGGCGACCATGAGCTCCAGTCGCTCGGTCACGGCGGCGAGCGCGGCCGCCGTGGACCACGCATCGAGCGCGGGCGCGTCGATCCCCTTGATGTCGTTCATGTACAGCTCGGCGATGAGCGTGAGATCGTAGCCGATCTGCTCGCTGCGCCGCGCGAGGCGGCTCACGTAGTTCCACGATGCGTCCATCCCCTCGTCCGGAACGTTGCGCAGCCAGCCGCCGAAGACGGGGAGCCAGTAGCCGTAGCGCATCACGCCGCCTCCACGCTCGGGCGCCGCTCGGCGCGCGCCAGGAGATAGTCGACCAACCGCACGAACGGGTCGAAGCCGATCACACGCGGCGCATCGGCCACGAAGTTGGAGAGCGCATTGATGTCGTAGAAGTAGTGGCGGCCGTCGCGGTCATCGACCAAGTACTCGATGCCGCCCACATCGAGCTGCACGCGCCGCGCGATACGCTCCACCTGCTCGATGATCTCCTTCGGCGGCGTGACCCCTTCCACGCGCATCCCGTTCTTCGGCGCGTCGAGCGCGCACGCCGAGCGGCTGAGCGCCTGGCCGTCCGTCGTCTGACACACATCGGCCGGACACAGGTTGAACGACGTGTCGGCGGGATAGACGTTGATCGCGTACAGGAACTTCTGCCCGAGCACCTCGACGCGCGTGATGTGGCCATCGCGGAGCGGCGCCTGCTCCTGCACGAGGGCGACGTTGTCGACGCCGAGGCTGATGTCCCCGTGCTCGACCGCGCGTGCGAGCGAGGCCTCGGAGCCATAGGAGACGATCCCCGCCCCGCTCCCGCCGATGTTCGCCTTCACGAGCACGGGGTAGCGGAGCCCGCGCGCCGCGGCGACGGCACGCGAGGCGTCGTTGATGACACGCGTCTTCGGGTGCGGGAGACCCAGCTCCTCGAGGATCTCGGTCTGGTACGCCTTCGACGTCTCCATCGCGTACACGGTCGCGCCATTCACGACGGGCACGCCGAGTCGATCGAGATGACGCAGCCAGTCGAGCGTGAAGAAGGTGGACTGTCCGTGCCCGCGGAGATATGCCGAGGGCGATGCGCGGTTGAAGACGAGCGAGTACGGGGCGGTGCGCTCGGATGGATCGTAGCTGTGCGCGGCGGCATCGAGCCGCACGTAGGGGATGCCGCGCCGATCGAGCTCGGCGAAGAGGGGGCGGAACCAGTCGGGGTGCTCGTGAAAGATGGCGATCGGCTGCATGGCGATGCTCACTCGGCGGTGATCGTGATGGTGTCGACGCAGGCGGCGTCGTGGGCGCACAACAAAAACGCCCCGGTCCGAGTGGGACCGGGGCGGCACTGGCAAGACAGATGATCTTCCGCTTACACGCGCGCTCCGAGAACCCCGCGGACCTTGAGGCCGGCGGTGTAACACATGAGGCCGCACATGTACATCGTGCGCGGGGTGGGTTCAGGGAAGCGGCAGAGCATGGAAGGAATGGTAGGGGAGGGATCGCGAGCGGGCAAGAGGCTCTCGGTTGTGAGTTCTGGGTCGTGGGTTTCGAGTACGGCGTTCTGAGTGATCCGGAGCGGCTCGCCACTCAGAACCCAACACTCGCAACACAAATCGCCTGGCTCGCCGCTCTGCTCTGCCCCTTCCCGCCCGGCCGCGGTAACGTGCCCGGATTGTCCCCCTGCCACTGCCCTGACGGGCGCCGTAGCCCTTCATCCCACGACGGGAGGTCTCATGCGCTCCGTGTGTCGCTCGCTGTGTACCGTGCTCGCTCTCACGCTGACGATCACCGCGGGCGCGGTCGCGCCGCCCACGGTCCTCGCGCAGAATGGCGCAACCAGCGCGAGCCCGTCCACCTCCACGCTCGACATCCCTTTCACGAAGTACGTGCTCCCGAACGGGCTCACGCTCATCGTGCACGAGGACCACAAGGCGCCGATCGTCGCCGTCAACATCTGGTACCACGTGGGCTCGAAGAACGAGCAGATCGGGCACACGGGGTTCGCGCACCTGTTCGAGCACCTGATGTTCAACGGGACCGAACACTACAACGACGACTACTTCAAGACGATGGAGAAGGTGGGTGCCACCGACATGAACGGCACCACCAATAATGATCGCACGAACTATTTCGAGGACGTGCCGACCTCTGCGCTCGATCTCACGCTCTGGATGGAGTCGGAGCGCATGGGGCATCTCCTTGGCGCCATCGACACGGCCAAGCTCAACGAGCAGCGCGGCGTCGTGCAGAACGAGAAGCGGCAGGACGAGAATCAGCCGTACGGACAGGTGTTCAACATGATCGAGGAGAACACGTACCCTGCCGGCCACCCGTACTCGCATTCGGTCATCGGGTCGATGGAAGACCTGAACGCGGCATCGCTCGAGGACGTGAAGAACTGGTTCCGGACGTACTATGGCCCGACGAACGCGGTGATGGTGATCGCCGGCGACATCACACCGGACGTTGCGCACGAGAAAGTACTGAAGTACTTCGGCGACATCCCCGCCGGTCCACCGATCGCCAAGCAGCGCGCGTGGGTCGCGAAGATGACGGGGACGCACCGCATGGTGATGCAGGACCGCGTCCCGCAGGCGCGGGTCTACATGGTGTGGAACGTTCCGCAGTGGGGGTCGGCCGATGCCGACTACCTCGACCTCGTGAGCGACGTGCTCTCCTCCGGCAAGACGTCGCGGCTCTACAAGCGCCTGGTCTACGATGACCAGATCGCCACCGATGTCGGCGCAGGCGTCGCCATGCGGGAGATCGGCAGCCAGTTCATCATCACCGCCACCGCGAAGCCCGGCGGCGACCTGGCCGCGGTGGAGAAGGCGGTGGACGAGGAGCTCGCACGCTTCCTCGCGGATGGTCCGACGGCCGAGGAGCTGCAGCGCATCAAGACGCAGTCGCGCGCGAACTTCATCCGCGGCTCCGAACGGATCGGCGGCTTCGGCGGCAAGTCGGACATCCTCGCAACGAGCATGGTGTTCGGCGGCGATCCGGCGGCGTACAAGACGACGCTCGATCGTGTCGCCAACGCGACCGCCGAGGATCTCCGCAACTCGGCGCGCACATGGCTCTCGGACGGGAAGTTCGTGCTCGAGGTCCAACCGTACGCGAAGTACGACGTCGTCGCCTCGACCGTCGATCGCTCGAAGCTCCCGGCCGTGGCCACACCGCCCGCGCCGCGCTTCCCCACGACCCAGACGGCGACGCTCTCCAACGGGCTCAAGATCGTGCTCGCGCATCGCGACGCCGTGCCGCTCGTGAGCTTCAACCTTCTCGTGGACACCGGCTTCGCGGCGGATCAGTTCGGTGTCCCCGGTCAGGCGAGCCTCGCGATGAGCATGCTCGACGAAGGCACCACCTCGCGCAGCGCGCTGCAGATCAGCGACGACCTCGCGCGACTCGGCGCCTCGCTCGGTGCGGGCTCCTCGCTCGATGCATCGACTGTGTCGATATCGACGCTCAAGGAGAACATGGATGCGGCGCTCGCCATCTACGCCGACGTCATCCTCCATCCGTCGTTCCCCGCCACGGACTTCGATCGGCTCAAGAAGCAGCAGCTGGCGCGCATCCAGCGCGAGAAGGTGACGCCGGTGCAGATGGCGCTGCGCGTCTTCCCCGAGCTGCTGTACGGTGCGAAGCACGCGTACGGCATCCCACTCACCGGCTCGGGGACGGAAAGCTCGGTCGCCAGCCTCACGCGCGAGCAGCTCGCCACGTTCCACGACACGTGGTTCGAGCCGAACAACGCGACGCTCGTCGTGGTCGGTGCGACGACGATGGATGAGATCAAGCCGAAGCTCGAGGCGCTGTTCAAGGATTGGAAGCGCGGCTCGGTGCCGAAGAAGAACATCGCGACCGTGGCGCAGCAGCCCAAGTCGACAGTGTATCTCATCGATCGCCCGGGCTCGCAGCAGTCGATCATCTTCGCCGGCAACATCGCGCCGCCGAAGAACAATCCCGACGAGATCGCCATCGAGGCGATGAACGATGCGCTCGGCGGCGCCTTCACGTCGCGCATCAACATGAACCTGCGCGAGGACAAGCACTGGTCGTACGGTGCGTCGTCGCTCGTCTACGATGCGAAGGGACAGCGCCCCTTCATCGCGCTCGCGCCGGTGCAGACGGACAAGACGGCGGAGTCGCTGCGCGAGCTGTCGAAGGAGCTGCACGGCGTCGTGAGCGACCATCCGATCACCGCCGATGAGCTGACGAAGGTGCAGGACGACCTGACGCTGAGCCTCCCCGGCCGCTGGGAGACGAACGGCGCCGTCGGCGCGTCGATCGGCGAGATGGTCCGCTTCGGTCTCCCGCTCGACTACTACGACCGCTACGCGTCAGCCGTTCGCGCGCTGACCGTCGCCGACCTCGACAAGGCCGCGCGCGAAGTGGTGCACCCGGACAATCTCGTGTGGGTGGTGGTCGGCGATCGCGCGAAGATCGAAGCCGGCGTGCGGGCGTTGAATCTCGGGCCCGTCGAGGTGCTGGATGCGGATGGGAAGGCGGAGAAAACAGTGGGTCGGTGAGTCAGTGGGTCAGTGAGTCAGAAGAAGCCCGTACGATTGTCATTCCGAGCGTGAGCGACGGATGACGGTCCTGCGAGCCGTTCCTGACTCACTGACCTACTGACCCACTGACTCACTGAACTACTGGCTCGCCGGTTCCAATTCACTCGTACAATACGGGCACCGCGTGGCGCGGGCGTCGATCTGCATCTTGCAGTAGGGGCACTGGCGCGTGGCTTGAGTGGCGGCGGCGGGTTGTGGCTTGAGGAAGAGCTTGGTGAGCTGCCAGGCGACGAACGAGATGATGACGAAGTTGAGCGCCACGCTCGCGAAGTGGCCGGCGGCGAAGTGCACGCGGCCGAGATCGACCGTGGCGGTCTGCCACTTCTCCGTGGGGGTGATCGCCGTGATCACCGGCATGATGAAGTCGTTGACGATCCCCTGTACCACGGAGTTCGTCGCCGTGCCGACGACCACGGCGATCGCCAGGGCGAGGACGTTCTGCTTGAGCAGGAACGCCTTGAACTCGCGCCACATCTTGAACTCGGGTGGCTTGAATTCGTGCGGCAGATGGAGGTCGGGCATGGGGTGGGACTCGGGACTCGGGACTCGGGACTCGGGACTCGAAGCCGAGGGAAAGTATGCACAACCCGGAACGTAAAGGGTACGCCGGCTTTCGAATGTCTGCGTGACGCGTGGTTACGAGTCCCGAGTTCCGAGTCCCGAATCCCGGCTCCCCCGCAGCTCCCGCAACGATCCATCCGCCCTGATCCGCCTGATCGCGGTCGCGAAGAGTGCGGCGGCGGAGACGATGTGCACGAGCTCGGTGCCGTCGTCGCGGACGGGGACGGAGTCGGTGACGAACGTGGCGCGCACGCCGGCCGAGCGCATGCGCTCGATCGCGCCGTCGAGCAGAAGGGCGTGCGTCGCGCACACCGAGACACCCGGCTTCGCGCCGGCTTCGAGCAGCGCCGCAGCGCTCTCGGCGATCGTGCCGCCGGTCGAGATGATGTCGTCCACGATCACACAGCTGCGGTCCCGGACGTCGCCGACCAGGTGCGTCACCACGGTGTGCGTGCCGCTCTCGCGGCGCTTGTGCAGCACGACGAGCGGCGCGCCGAGGCACTGCGCATAGGCGGTCGCCATCTTCACTCGCCCCGCATCCGGTGCCACGACGACGAGGTCGTCCGAGAGCGCGTCGCGAATCGCACCGCACAGCAACGCCACCGCCGTCAGGTTGTCGACCGGGATGCGAAAGAAACCCTCGGCTTGCGGAGTGTGCAGGTCGAGGGTGATGACGTGATCGATGCCGGTGTGCTGCAGGAGATCGGCGACCATGCGCGCCGTGATCGCCTCGCGACATCCCGACCGCTTGTCGGCACGCGCGTAGCCGAAGTACGGAACGATCGCGGTGATGTGCGCGGCCGAGGCACGGCGCGCGGCGTCGGCGATGATCAGCAGCTCGATGAGATGATCGTTGACGGGCGGCGACGTCGGCTGGACGACGTAGACCTCGCGTCCGCGTACCGATTCCTCGATGCACGCGTGCACTTCGCCGTCGGGGAAGCGCTCGATGACGCAGGCACCGAGCGGCACCCCGAGCTCGCGCGCGATGGACGACGCGAGCCCGGGGTTGGCCGTGCCGGCGAGCAGCGTGAGCTCATGCGGCGTCACGGCGTGGCACGACCCGCCTCGCCCTGCTGAATCGTCACGTCCGCCGGCACGCTCACCTGCTCCACCGGCCTCGCGGCGTCACTCGGCGGGTTCCCCGTCTCGAGCAGCGTCTTCACGCGCAGCAGGTCGTCCTTCATCTCCTGCTCGGGATTCGCGCCGAAGAAGCTCGCCACCGCGTGGCCGATCGCGCCGGCCGGCGGCGTGTACGAGAGCTTGATGTCCACGTGCGTGCCGCCGTCGGCGAGCTCGCTGAAGTGGGCGGTCCCCGACTGCGCGACCGTCGAGTCGCCCACACTCTTCCACGCGAGCAGCGAGTCCGGGATCTCCTTCGTGATGACGGCGTCCCACTCGACGGGGATGCCGGCAGGTCCATCCACCACCCAGTGCGAGCGACGGGGTGAGATCTCCTGCACTTCGCGCACGTGCGACATCCAGTGCGGGAAGTGCTGGTAGTCCTTCCAGAACGCGAACACCGTCTTGAGCGGCGCGCCGATGTTGATCGCGTCCTGCAAGGTGATCGCGCCGCGTCCGCCGCCGAACCCTGTGAGACGCGGCACATCGAGATTCGACGAGGCGCGCGCGAGCAGACTGAGTCCGACGAGTCCTACCGCGGCGCCGAGTGTGTCCTCTCGCTTCGCACCGTAGAGCGCGAGCGCACCGCCCGCCGCGCCGACGAGCACGCGTGCGGCCGGCGGCCAGTTCTCCTGCAACCGCGTGGACTGGGTCCCGATCCGATCGCGCCCGCCCTGCAGCCCCGGGATGTCGTCGGCCGTCTCGTGCGCATCCATGCGATTGTCGACGTCGCGCACGCCGCGCACGGAACGCACGCAGCTGAGGAGCGGCTCGAGTTCGCGCTCGAGGATCGGCCCGCTCAGGATGACGCGTCCATCGCGCACCGTAGCGATGATGGAGCTCGGGTGCGAGACGACGCGCCCCATCTCGGCGCGCACGCGCTCGCGCACGGTGTCGTCCGAGACGCGCTCGCCGCTGAACTTGCCCTTGGCTTCTGCCACGACGCCTTTCACGCGATGACTTACGTCGCGCGACGTGGCGCCGATGGCATCGCCGGTCTTGTTGGCGGCGTGCGTGATCTGATCGCGAATCAGTGCGCGGCGCCGGTTCCCGCGTTCAGGGTCGAGCACATACATGAGCGCCGCCCCGAGGCCCGCGCCCGTGACGAGAGTCAGTGCCTTGTTCATATGCGTCTCCTCTGCTGAGCCGAGACTGGCGCGCAGGGATTGTGCCGGGGGTGGCGGGGGACGGGAAGCGGCGGACTGTGGGATATGCGTCATGGGTCGTGAGCTCTGGGTTCCGCGTACGGCGTTGGGAGGACGGAGCTCCACATCATCCGGAGCGACGCATCACCCAGAACCCATCACTCACAACTCATATCTCACTCCGTATCGCGATGACGTGATGCTCGTTCGTGGGACACACATTCCCACGAACGAACAGTCGTACGATCGAGCGACTACGGCTCCACGCGATCCTCGATGCGACGCCGCGGATGACTGCCGCGCGCATCACGCGAGGCCGCGAGCTGCTCGCTCGTGCGCTGCAGCTGCTCGCGCATCGATTGGAACTCCTGCTGCAGCCGAGCGAGCTCGTCGTCCGACAGGTCTTCCAGATCGACGAGCCGCGTGCGTGCACCGGTCACCGCGCGCAGCAGCTCATCGAGCTTGAGCTGCATCGCGCGGCCATCGCGGTTCTGCGTGTTCTGGATGAGAAAGACCATGAGGAAGGTGACGATCGTCGTGCCCGTGTTGATCACGAGCTGCCACGTGTCCGAGTAGTGAAACATCGGCCCGGTGAGCGCCCACCCGACCACGATCAGCACCGCGGCAAGAAAGGTCCATGCCGAGCCCGTCGCCGCCGAAGTGCGCTGCGCGAGCGACCGAAAGAACCCGTTCATGGGAAGAGCCTCCACTGGGAATCGCGTCCATCATCGCGTCGAGCGACCGCGCTCGATGCTGCACTCATGAGGGCAGGCGGTATGCCATCCCGGGTCCTCGGGGTGCGAGCCGGAACGCCTCTTGCCACTGTGCACCCCGCAGCGCGGCGGCGCCGGACGTGGGCGTCCGCCGACCGACTCCCGCACCCAGTCTCACGTGCGAGGCAGCCCGATGTGCAGGTCTCGAAGTTTCTTCCGCGCCACCCTGGCCGGTTTCGTTGGCGCGTGCATCGCCTGTAGCGGCGATGCGCTGAGTCCCTCGGCAGACGTTGCGAGCGTCACGATTTCGCCGTCATCGCCCGTGCTGAACGTGGGCACGCAGGTGCCGCTGGCGGTCACGCTCAAGGACGCGCACGGCAACACCGTGACGGGGCCGGATGTGTTCTGGTCGAGCAGCGACACGACCATCGCGACGGTATCCGACGCCGGCGTCGTCACCGCGATCGCGGTCGGCGAGGCGCAGATCGCGGCGAGCTCGCAGGGTCAGCCCGGGCTCGCGACGGTGACGGTCACGCCAGTGCCCGTCGCATCGATCGTCATCGCGCCCACGAGCGCGACGGCCACGGTGGGATCCACCGTCGACTTGCAGGCGGTCACCTACGATGCCAAGGGGAACAAGCTCACCGGGCGCGCGATCGTGTGGTCGAGCGACCATCAGAGCGTGGCGACGGTCGACAATTCGGGACACGTGAAGGCCGTGTCGCAGGGACAGGCGACGATCTCCGCCACGAGCGAAGGGAAGAGCGCCAGCGCGACCGTGACGGTGACGCCGATGCCGGTCGCGAGCGTGAGCGTGTCGCCCTCGACGGCGAGCGTGGATGTGGGGAAGACAGTGCAGCTCGGTGCGACCACGCGCGATCAGAACGGGAACTCGCTCACTGGTCGCTCCGTCGCGTGGTCGAGCAGCAACAGCACGATCGCGAGCGTGGATGGGAGCGGGAAGGTGACCGGCGTGGCGGCGGGGACGGCGACGATCACGGCGACGAGCGAAGGGAAGAACGGCTCGGCCACGATCACGGTGAATACGCCGGGTCCGCCGCCCGTGTCGCAGGCCTCGGTCGCGAGCGTGGACATCGATCCGTCGACCGCCACCATCCGCCCCGGACAGGCACTGCAACTCCGTGTGACCCTCAAGGATGCGGATGGTCGCACGCTCACGGGGCGCACTGTCGTCTGGAGCAGCTCCAACAACGCGGCGGCGATCGTCTCGGAGACGGGGCTCCTGATCGGCATCACCCCGGGGAGCGCGACGATCACGGCGACGAGCGAGGGGAAGTCGGGAACATCGCACATCAAGGTCGAGCTGAAGAAGGCGCACGATGTGACGGTGGGGCTGGGCGCGAGCGCGCTCGAGGTGGGGCAGACGACGCAGGCGACGGCGACGGTCCGCGCCGATGATGGCAGCGTGTTGACCGATCGCGTGGTAGCCTGGGCATCGAGCGATGGCTCGGTGGCATCGATCACGAATGATGGACTCGTCACGGCAAATGCACCCGGCTCGGCCACGATCTCGGGGACGAGCGAGGGGACGAGCGGGAGCGCGAGTCTGACGGTGAAGCAGAAGTCGGACGACACGGGCGGCACGTCGTCCGGCGACTCCGGCAATGGCGACCACGGCAAACACAAGGATCACAACCACGGACACGGAGGTCATGGTTGATCCGGTGACCGATTAGATTGTGCGCATGCTTGGCCCCGCGGTGGTCGGCCATCCGCCCCTCACCCGTCGCACGCTCGCGCTCTAGCACACGTGGCCGATTCACCGCAGCACGCGCATCCGTCGACGGTCAAGATCGTCGCCGCATTCGCGGCCGTGTACCTGATCTGGGGCTCGACGTATCTCGCCATCCGCTTCGCGATCGATACGATCCCGCCATTCGCGATGGCGGGGCTCCGTCAGTTCATTGCGGGGTTCGTCCTCTACATCTGGATGCGCTCGCACGGCGCCGAGCGGCCGACCATCGCACAATGGCGCTCGGCGACGATCGTGGGCGCGCTGCTGCTCGTGGGTGGAAATGGCGCGGTGGTGTGGGCCGAGCAGCGCGTCGCCAGCGGACCTGCATCGCTGATCGTGGCGATGGTGCCGCTCTGGATGGTGGTGTTCGAGTGGGCACGCCCGCGTGGCGTGCGTCCGAGCGCGTGGGTGCTCGCCGGCATCGCGCTCGGCCTCGCGGGGATCGCGCTGCTCGTGGGCCCCGGCACCTTCGCGGGCGGCGAGCCGATCGATCACATTGGTGCGGCCGTGCTCGTGCTCGGCTCGCTCTCGTGGGCAGAGGGATCGTTATACTCGCGCCGAGCGAAGCTTCCGTCGTCGCCGCTGCTCGGCACCTCGATGCAGCTGCTCGGCGGCGGCGTGCTGCTCATTCTGATCGCGACACTGACGGGCGAGTGGCACGCGATGGCGCCGGGCGCGGTGTCGATCAAGTCGATGAGCGCGCTGCTGTATCTCGTGATCTTCGGCTCGCTCGTCGGCTTCACCTGCTACATCTGGCTCCTCCGCGTGTCGACGCCGGCGCGCGTGTCGACCTATGCGTACGTGAACCCCGTGGTCGCGGTGATCCTTGGCTGGGCCTTCGCCGGCGAGCCGCTCACGGCGCGAACGGCGCTTGCGGCCGCCACGATCATCGGTGCGGTCGCGCTCATCACGGTCGGGCAACGCACTGGACCTGGCGCGCGAGGGCCGCGGTGGCGCGAACGGGTGACGGGGAGGATCCGGTCGAGAGGGGTGCCGATAGGGAGGTAGGAGTTGTGAGCTGTGAGTTGTGAGCTGTGGGTCGTGAGTGTGCTGTGAGCCAGCGGCGTGCTCGATCTCCGTGCTCACAACCCAGCTCATCACCCAAAGCTCACAGCTCAGAGCTCACAACTCCTCGATCTCTGCGAGATCGTAGCTCTTCCCATTGACCAAGCTGTCGCCGCGATCGATGGATCGCGCGCATGACGAGAAAGGGTGCGCGCCACAGCGCAGCGTACGTCGTGTGCGATGATCGCGATGATCGCGACGACAATCAGAACGGTGGTCGACGGCGGATGCACACGGCGAATCTCGGGTGTGCGGAGGCGAGGCGCTACTGCGGCAATCCCTCGAATACGGGCCCCAGCAAGACGTCGAGCTCAGGCGCCCCTTCCTCCAACCGCCACTGCAACGTTTCCGTCGCGATCTCGGGCCGCTCGTCGCCTGGGTGCCAGATCTCGACGACGCGCGCGTCGGCATCCACCACCCAGTACGTCGCGACGTGATTCTCCTGATACAGCCGCCGCTTGATCACGCGATCGGCGCGTGCGGACGACGGTGAGATGACCTCGACCGCGAGCAGCAGCGTTTTGTACGTGCGCCAGTCGTTGGTCACTTCGCCGGGCGGGACGATGAGGATGTCCGGTTGCACGAGCGTCTCGTCGTCCCACGCGATATCAGCCGGCGCCGTGAAGAGCGTGTGCTTGCGGCCGAGTGTCTTCAGGTAGCCGCGGAGCAAGTCGACCAGCTCCGCAATCACCGCCTGGTGCTGCGGGCGCGGCGCCGGCGTCACGAGCAGCTCTCCGTGCACGACCTCGTAGCGATTGCCGTCCGCCGGGAAGTCGAGCACGTCTTGCACGGTATATCTGCGAACCGTGTTCGGCATAGCCATAGTATCACCGCTCGGCGAGAGGGAGAGCAAGGGGAATACATGGCGCCAATATCGCCGCGGACAGCGTGCGACCAGCATCGTTTGGATGCGTTTGGATGCGGAATGGTGCACGAGCGTGCGGCGCTACTCGTGCCGCATGACCAGGCTTGGACTCGTCGCGCGGGCGCGCAGCGCCGGGCCGATCGTCGCGAGCACAGACGAGATCAGGACGACGACTGCCGCGAGACCGTACACGGCCCAATCGGCCGCCGCGACGCCGAACAATAGCGCCTG
>DASSNR010000307.1:0-3493 GCA_035687925.1 Gemmatimonadaceae bacterium
CGGGGCGCACCTCGCGCCCCGACTCGCGGATGTAGTCGAGGTCGCACGCATCATCCGGCGTCGCGAGGTTCACCGTGGGCGGGAGCCAGCCGTTCACGAGCGCGAGCGCGCAGATGGCCGCCTCGATCGCGCCGGATGCGCCGAGGGCGTGACCGTAGTACCCCTTCGTCCCGCTGATCTGCACGCGGTAGGCGTAGTCACCGAAGACGCGCTTGATGGCGAGTGTCTCCGTCGCGTCGTTGAGCGGCGTGGAGCTGCCGTGCGCGTTTACGTACGAGATCTCGCGCGCCGACACGTGTGCATCGTCGAGCGCGCGCTGCATGGCCTTCGCGACCTGCGCGCCATCGGGGAGCGGCGCGGTCATGTGGTACGCGTCGTTCGAGAGGCCGAAGCCCAGGACCTCGCCGTAGATGCGCGCCCCACGCGCGATGGCGCGGTCGTACGCCTCGAGCACGAGCACGGCCGCGCCCTCCCCCATCACGAAGCCATCGCGGTCGCGATCGAAGGGGCGCGAGGCGCTGGCGGGGTCGTCGTTGCGCGTGGACATCGCGCGGATGATTGCGAACGCGCCGTAGCAGAGCGGCCAGAGCGGGGCCTCGGCGCCGCCGCACAGCATGACATCCGCGTAGCCATCGCGGATCTGCCGGAAGCCATCGCCGATGGCGATCGTCCCCGAGGCGCAGCTCATCGCGTTCGTGATGTTCGGGCCCTGCACGCCGAGCTCGATCGCGATGTTGCAGCTGGACGCGCCGCCGAACACCGTGAGCGCGAGCGCGGGATCCACGCCGCGCACGCCGTCGCGGTAGTAGATGCTGCACTGCTCCTCGGCGTAGCCCACGCCGCCCAGCGCGGTGCCCATCGTCGCGCCGATGCGCTCACGATCCTCGCAGGTGAGGTCGAGCGCCGCATCCTCGATGGCGAGGCGTGCGGCGGCGACGGAGAAGTGGCCGAAGCGATCGAGCCGCTTGGTGCGTTTGCGCTCGATGAAATCGTTCGGGTCGAAGCCATCGACCTCGGCCGCGTTGTGGCTGCGGAAGGGCGACGGATCGAATCGTGTGAGTGACCGCACCGCGGAGCGCTGCGCGCGGAGGCCGCACCACAGGCCGTCGATCGAGATGCCGATCGGCGTCAACGCGCCGATCCCCGTAATGACCACCCGCCGCCTGTCCGTCACCCTCGTCGCTCCTCGTCACGTGAATTGGTGTTCGTCCCGCTCGGCCACCGCCGCCAGTCCGGCCAGCGTACGCGACGCGATCCCGTGCACGAAGACGGGACCGATCACCGCGCGCGCCGCCAGTCTACCAATCACAGGCCAGCGAGGACCGTTCCAGACGTGCACGATGCGCACGAGTGCGCCGCCACGCTGTGCGGTGAACGTCCACTCGACGTCCATCCCCGTCGTGATCCCGCGGACATGCCGGAAGCGAATCGCGGGCGCCGCGTCGTCGACGGACATCTCCGACACCCACCACGTGGGCCATGCGACGAGACCGAACGGCCGCCACGCCGCCATCTCGACGATGCCGGCACGGTCGTCGCGCATGGGCGCGTGCATGCGCACCCAACGGTAGTGCGCGAGATGCATCGGCCACTGCTCCACATCGCGTGCGAGCGCGAAGATGCGCTCGACCGGTGCGTGCACGAGGCGTTCATCGATGGTGCGCACCGTGCGGTCGGTCGGCATGCGGCCGAGCGGGGCAGGGGCGCGCGTCGACAGCATCACGGGGAGCTCGTGCACGCGGGAGTCATCGCATATGCACGTGCATCACGCGCCTGCCGTACACGATGGTGTCCACACCGCCGTCGTGCGGAAGCCGAGGTGGCCGCGGATCGCGGGCTCGCATCCGACCGCCGCATGCACGAGCTCGCCGAGCTCGTGCCCCGTGAAGCCGCGGAGCACGGAGACCACCCCATCATGCCGGCTCGCGGGGTGGAAGCGCAGCGGAAACGACGCGAGCCAGATCCCCGCGGCGGCGACCCAGCTGCGGCGGAGGTCGCTCACGATTACCGCGCGCAGGGCGACACGGTGCATTTCGCGCAGCATGGCGAGGGCGCACGAGCGATCGACGAAGTGATGCAACACCTGCGAGCACATGACGATGTCGATGCTACGATCGGCGAAGGGGAGGTGCAGCGCATCGGCGCGCACGGTGGGAAGCGCGTCGGATCGCGCCTCGCGCGCGAGCACCTCGCTCGCGTCCACGCCCATGGTCTCGAGTGTGATCCCTCGCCGCGCTGCGAGGGTGCGCGCGCGGCAGGGGATGTCGCCGATCCCCGTGCCCACATCGAGCAGCGATGCACGCGGCGTCTGCATCTTCGCGAGCACGCGATCGAGCTCGGCCAGCACGGCGCGCGTTCCACCGAAGAGCGCATTGGCGCGAGCGACATCGGCGAGCGAGCGCGCGACGACCGCGGGATCGACGTCCGGGTCGTCCAGGTATTCGACGCCGCGCAGGCGGGGCGGGATGAGGAGGGAGGTCAGCTAGCGCTCCAGTTGGGCGTACCCGCCGCGGTAGTACAGCAATGGACGTTCCGGGTATGCCTCCGCCGCGACGACCTCGCAGATGAAGATCGTGTGGTCGCCGCCGGGACAGCGATCCACCACGTTGCACTCGATGTGTGCGAGCACGTCCTTGAGGAGCGCCGCGCCCGTAATGCCGCGTGTGTAGCCGATGCCATCGAACCGATCGTCGAGCTTCTCGGCGAAGTGCCGGGCGAGCGATTCCTGCCCCGACGAGAGCACATTGACGGCGCAGTGCTCGGCGGACGAGAGCACGCCGTGCATCACCGCCTTCTGGTCGATGGACATGAGGACGAGCGGCGGCTCGAGGCTGAGCGAGCAGAAGGCACTCACCGTCATCCCGTGATCCGTCTCCGCATCGTCGCGTGCAGTGACGACGGTGACGCCAGCGGCGAAGCGGCCGAGGATGCTGCGGAAGGTGGAGGGGTCGAAAGGCATAAAGGCGGTCGTCAGCTCTCAGTCGTCGGTCGTCAGCCAGCAGTCGTCAGCGCGAGTCGAAGCTGATCGAGGCAGTCACTGACGACCGACGACTGACGACTGACGACTGTGGTATCCGGATCCGAGGTTGATCAGCAACGACAAAACATACCCCACTCTCAGCACCTCCGCTGGCGGCACGAAGTCGCCGGCGACGCCGACGAGGAGGTCGGCCATGTCCTTGCGGCGCGCGAGCGTGCGGGCGGCGCGGTTCATGAGCCAGGGGGAGGCGACGGCGAGCGCGACCAGGCGCTCGACCTTCCACTTGCCGCCGAACTCGGCGCGGCGGCGCGCGTCGTAGGCGGCGAGCGCGGTGTCGGCCTCGCGGTCGCTCCGGGCGTGCAGGGCGTCGAGGATCGCGGGGGCGAGCTGCTCGCCCCGGCGATCGTCGACGCGCTGCAGGCCTCCAGCGATCGCGCGGCCGACGCCTCGCTCGCCGAGTATGACGCCCCGCGCCAGCGCGAGTTCGGCGGCAAGTGGAAGGTCGAGCGCCTC
>DASSNR010000241.1:0-4648 GCA_035687925.1 Gemmatimonadaceae bacterium
TCGGCATGTGCGACGCGAGCCGCGCCCACCAGTAAATGAGCCCGAATGCGTACTGGCTGCGCGGGCGCACCTTCCCCTCGTAGTAGTGCGAGAGGAACTCCGCCTTGTACGTGGCCATATCCACGTTCACCGGACAGTCGCCCTTGCACCCCTTGCACGCAAGACACATGTCGAGCGACTCCTTCACCTCGTCGCTCTTCCATCCATCGGTGATCACCTGTCCCTGCAGCATCTCGAACAGCAGATGCGCGCGGCCGCGCGTCGTGTGCTTCTCCTCGCGGAGCACCATGTAGCTCGGGCACATCGTGCCGCCCTCGTGCCGCCGGCACTCGCCCACGCCCACGCACCGCAGCGCCGCGTGCGCGAAGCTGCCGTTGTCGTTCGGGAACTTGAAGTACGTCTTCGGCGTGGCAGGCGCGTAGTGCGTGCCCAGCCGCAGATTCTCGGTGCGCGAGTACGGATCGACGACCTTCCCGGGATTCATCTTCCACTGCGGATCCCAGATCGCCTTGAACTCGCGGAACGCCTCGATGAGCTCATCACCGAACATGATCGGCAGCAAGTCCGCACGCGCCTGCCCGTCGCCGTGCTCGCCTGAGAGCGATCCGCCGTAGCGCACGACGAGCTCCGCTGCCTCCTGCGTGAACGCGCGGTACTTCGCGATCCCGTCCGCCGTCTTCATCCCGAACGCGACGCGACAGTGGATGCACCCCTGCCCGAAGTGCCCGTAGAGCGACGGATGATATCCGTACTTGCTGAACAGCGCGCGCAGATCGCGCAGATAGTGGCCCACCTTGTCCACCGGCACCGCCGAGTCTTCCCACCCGGGCCACGTCTCCGGCTCGCCGGGCACGAACGCCGTCGCTCCAAGCCCGGACTCGCGCACCTCCCAGATGCGATGCTCGTCGTCGGGTGAATCGTAGAGCATCATCGTCGGCGGATTCGGGAGCTTCTTCAGCGCATCGGCGGCGTGCTGTGCGAGCGCCTTCGCCTCCTCGCGCGTCTCGCCGCCGAACTCGACGAGCAGCCACCCCTGTCCCTCGGGGAGCAGTCCGATGTCCTTGGTGTTCAGCCCCTTCTTCCGCATGTCCTCGACGAGCATCTCGTCGATCCCCTCGAGTCCGATCGGACGGAACGTGCGAATCTCGGGGACGTGATCGCCCGCGTCGTACACGGTCGGGTAGCCCAGTACGAGCAGCGCGCGATGCGGCGGATTGTGCATGAGCGTGAGCGTCGCCTCGAGCACGGTGACGCAGGTGCACTCGCTTCCAACGAGCGCTCGCGCAACGTTGAACCCGTTCTCCGGCAGCAGCTCGGTGAGGTTGTAGCCCGACACCCGCCGCTGGATGTGCGGGAAGCGCGTGCGGATCTGCTCGGCGTACCGATCGCGCAGATCGCGCATCCGGCGATAGATCTCGCCGCGTCGCCCGCCTTCGCTGATGATGCGCTCGAGCTCCGCGTCGCTCGTCCGTCCCACACGCATGCGCAGCCCGTCGTAGGTGAGGATCTCCAGCTCCTCCACCTGTTCGGCGGTGCGCACGCCCGGCCCGTAGAACTCGGACATCACCGAGTGGATGCCGCACGAGTCGTTGCCGATCATCCCGCCGAGCGTGTTGTGGTCGTGTGTCGCCGGATCAGGGCCGAAGGTGAGCCCGTACGGCTGAGCGGCGTCGCGCAGATCATCGAGCACGATGCCCGGTTCCACGCGCGCCCGCTTGGCCGACGGATCGATCTCCAGCACGTGCGTCATGTACTTCGACATGTCGATCACGACCGCCGCGTTGCAGCACTGACCGGCGAGGCTGGTCCCGCCGCCGCGCACGAGCACCGGGGCATCGTACTGGCGCGCGGTGGCGATCGTCTCGACCACATCGTCCGCGTCGCGTGGGAGCACGACGCCGATCGGGATCTGCCGGTAGTTCGACGCATCCGTCGCCCACAACGCGCGGTCGCCATCCGAGAAGCGCACCTCGCCCGTGATGCGCTTGCGGAGCGCGAGCTCCAGCGCTGCCACATCGATGTCGAGGTTCGACTGCTCGACGGCGTCCGGACGCCGCGTACTGATCGGAATGATTTCACTGTGAACCGTCATTGCCCTTCACGTCTCCATTAAATCGCGTATCGCTCAGCGTCCTTCCGCTTGAGCTCCAACCCCAACCCCGGCCGCGACCGGTCCGGCCACAGCGCGCCGTCCTTCGCCGTCATCGCGCCGTCGAAGAGCATGTGCTCGATGCGTACATGGTCGTAGAAGTACTCGACGTTTCGCGCCCTCGGCACGGCGCAGCACGGATGCGCATGCAGCGACGGTGCCGTATGCGCGGAGAAGGGAAGGGAGCGCGCCTCGCACAACGTGGCTGCGCGCAGAAACCCGGTGAATCCCTCGCACCGCGTCGCGTCCGCCTGCAGCACGTCCACCGCGCCGGCCTCGACCATTCGTCGGAAATACGACAGCTCGTAACCGTACTCGCCCGCCGCGATGTCCATCCCCGCGGGTGCGCGGTCGCGCATGAGCCGCAGCCCTTCGAGGTCTTCGGCAGACACGGGCTCTTCGAACCACGTCACGCCCAGGTCGGCGAACGCCTCGGCGAACGCCAGCGCCTGCTTGCGCGTGTACGCACCGTTCGCGTCGACGAAGAGTGCCGCCTTCGGTCCAATTGCCTGCCGCGCCGCGCGGACGCGCGTGACGTCCTGCTCAGGGTGCGTCCCGACTTTCATCTTCACGCTGCGTATCCCGTCATGAACCCATCCGCCCAACTGCTCCTGCAACCGCTCGATCGAGTACGACGTGAACCCGCCGCTCCCGTAGACGGGGATGCTCGCGCGTGCGGGTCCCATGAGCTCGACCATCGGCACGCCGAGGAGCCGCGCCTTGAGATCCCACAGCGCGACATCCACGGCCGCGATGGCCGACGACACGATCCCCGGCCGCCCGAGATTGCGTATCGCGCGGACCATCGCGTCCCATGCTGCGGGGACATCCATCGCGTCGAGTCCGTGCACCACCTGCGCCAACGTCCGCTCGATGAGCACGGCCGCTGCTTCGTGCGTGTAGCTGTACCCCAGCCCGCGCACGCCTCCGGCGCTCGCCTCGACGATCACGATCGTCGTGGACTCCCACGCGATCGTACCATCCGCTTCCGGTCCGTCGGTCGGGATGGTGTACGCCGAGACAGCCAGACGCTCGATCGCAGCCGCCTGGGTGGAGGAAACCGTCATCGACCCATCATCCCTGTGGCCGTGCGCTCGTGCCGGCCACTGATCTGGTCGTCGTGCATCTGTAGAGAGGCAATGCATGGATCGCGCCGACTCTCCTCGGCGCGCATCGATGAATTCACGCGGTCACATGGTGATCCGTGCGGACCTTCTCGACGACGACGTCCAGGTTGCCGCGCACGTTCAACACGCGGACCGTCACCTCGTGTCCGCTCCGTTCGAAGCGGAGATCGACATGGGCATCGCCAACCGCCAGATGATGCAGCTCGAGCCTGTCGACGAGGTGTGGGAGGAGCGGACGCACGATGCGCAGTCGATGCTCGAACGCTTCGGGAACGAGACCGAGCAGCGCCGTGAGGAAGAGCGGTGTGCTCCCCGCGGCCCACGCCTGCGGGTGACACGCCACCGGAAAGTGCACGGGCACGCCGAAGCGGTCGCGCGGGAAGCCCGCGAACAGCTCGGGGAGTCGCAGGTGCGCAAAGTGCGCTGCCGCGTCGAAGATGCCGTTCGCCACACGCACGGCCGCCGCGTCGAAGCCGTGACGCCGGAATCCCATCGCGATGATCGAGTTGTCGTGCGGCCACACGGTGCCGAGGTGGTAGCCGATCGGGTTGTAGCGCACCTCGTTCGACGACAGTGTGCGGATCCCCCAGCCGCTGAACAGGTCGTCGTCCATGAGCCGCTCCATCGTCGCGCCCGCCTTGTCGTCATCGACGATCCCCGTCCACAGCGCCTGCCCGGGATTCGAGGACGCGACCGCAACCGGCCGCCCGCCGGATTGCAGCGCTATGGCGAAGAACTTCTTGTCGGGGAGCCAGAAGTCGCGATTGAACCGCGCCTTGAGCTCACGCGCCTCGCCCTCCAGCGCCTGTGCGCGCCCCGCGTCTCCGATTCGCCGAAAGAGATCGGCCATCTCGCGCTTGGCGAGGTAGACGTACCCTTGCACTTCGACGAGCGCGATCGGGGGCGTGGCAATCGAGCCATCCTCGTTCACGATCGCGTCGCCCGAGTCCTTCCACCCCTGGTTGATCAGGCCGTCCTTCGACGTACTGCGATAGTCGACATAACCATCGCCGTCGGTGTCACCGTACGTCGCGATCCACTCGAGGGCGCGCTCGACGTTGGGGCGCAGCTCGTTGAACAGTGAGAGATCGCCCGTCCACGCCGCATGCCGGCCGGTGAGAATGAGAAAGAGCGGCGTCGCATCGACGGTTCCGTAGTACGGGTTGTACGGAATCTTCCCGGCGTTGGTCAGCTCGTCGACGCGCAGCTCGTGCGGGATCTTCCCCGGTTGCTCGTCCTTCCACTCGTTCACCGCTCGCCCCTGGTACTTCGCGAGGATGCGCAACGTGTGCGCGGCGATGTCGGGGTCGAACGCCAGCGTCTGCAGCGCCGTGATGAGACTGTCGCGCCCGAAGAGCGTGACGAACCACGG
>DASSNR010000243.1:0-8152 GCA_035687925.1 Gemmatimonadaceae bacterium
CCGGCATGTGATCGGGGTGCTGCTGCTGGCGCTGGGTGTGTACATGATCGTGGCGGGCGGTGCACATTGATCGGCGCCGTCACTCTGCTGAGGAGGTCATCGTCCATGTCGCACGTGGAGTCGCGCGTCGAATCGCGGCGCGGTGTGTGCTCGTGCGTATTGCGGATCGTGTCGAGTGCGTTGATGCTCGGAGGAGCGGCGAGTGCGCTCGGCGCATGCGCGCGTTCCGCGCCCGCTGCCTCCGCGTCGCACTACTCGCCGCGCACGCGTGAGATCACGGTGACGACGGTGCCGCTGCTCGTGAAGGAGGAGCAGAAGGTCCTCCCATTTCTCGGCGCGGACTTCGCGACGGGCGGGGTGCTCGACGGCAAGGAGGTGTACGCGTTCTCACCGAGCACGATCACGGTGGTGGAAGGCGACACGATCCACTTCACCTTCGTGAACCCGGAGGACGACGAGCACTCGTTCGTGCTCCCGGATCTCGCGGTGCAACTCCCCGGGCAACGGGTGACGCACGCGACGTATGTCGCGAAGCGCGCGGGGATCTATCCGTTCGTGTGCAGTGTGCCGAGCCATCTGCCGATGATGGCGGGGGAGCTCGTGGTGCTGTCGCGGGAGGCGGTGAAGGGGACGACGTAAACAAGCGAACAAATAAGACATGGCGGTGCCATACCCCGGCGCCCCGTCGTTGTCAGACGTCGATGCTACTCTCCCGCCGGCCCGAAGCTGGGCCATCACCATCAACAGGAGAGTGAGATGCGGCGGATCCTTCTGGTGCTCGCGGTTCTGGCCACGAGCGGCTGCGGCACGATCATCCACGGTAGCTCGCAGAGTATCGGTCTCTCATCCACGCCGACCGATGCGCGTGTATGGGTCGACAAGCAGGAGCTGGGGAAGACCCCGATGATCGCCACGCTCAGCCGCAAGGACAATCACGTGATTCGCATGGAGCTGGCTGGCTACCAACCCTTCGAGGCGACCATTACCCGCTCCGTGAGCGGATGGGTCGTCGGGAATCTCGTATTCGGCGGCCTCGTGGGGCTTGCCGTGGATGCGATCAGCGGCGGGTTGTACAAGCTCACCCCCGATCAGGTTGCCGGACAGCTGGCCAAGCAGAGTGCAAGTGTAGAACGAGTGGGCAATGGGTTGTACGTCACAGTCGTACTGCAACCCGATCCGAGTTGGGAGCGAGTCGGCAGGTTACAGCGGCAGTGAAGCGAGGCGTCGGAATACCCATCCAACGACAGCGGGCCTCCTTCATGGAGGCCCGCTGTGTACTCGCATCCGATGTTGCGCGCGATTGTCTAGCGGTTGCCAGCCGCGACGGTGGCCGCTCTGTCACTGGGGATGAAGTCCTTTGACAGGCGCTCGCCGCGACCGAGGATCACCACATGGCTTCCTCGCCGTTCGGTCGTCGGCTCTGCTTCGGACGTTGCACGGTCCCGAAGCGACCGTAGGATTTCCGCAGCGGACCGTGGGTCCCTAGCGGCTTGAAACATCCTCTTGGTCATGGAGTGTCTCCGGGTTCGGGTCGAAAAGGATACCAATGTTACCACTCGGGATGCTCGCAGGCAACGTGCCGGATTGCTCGACCGCGGCTTGGGTACTGTTGTTTACTCCGGCGGCTGTCGATTCACTCAATGCACGAGCATACTCGACGACCTGAGGAGCGATCATGTCAAGTAGTGGCTCCATTAGTGCGTTGAAGGTGACGAAAAACTCGTCGTCGCGCCCCAAAACGTATTGCGCATTGCAGTCGATGTTCACCACACCGATGGGGTTATCTGCGTCATACCCGATGCGAAAACTCACGAAACTTCTCACGTCTCGCCCGTCGCCGCCGCGACTAAAATATTCCTCAATCTCCGATTGGATCGGCTTGGCGAAGTCGGCGTACTCGCTTGAAACATCCCGTGTATCGAGATAGACGCTGGCCTCGCCGCGCAGCAACGCCGTGGGCGCACCAAACAGTGCGAGGCGTTCGCCTCGGTGATTGTATTCTTCACGGGGAACCGGGAGCGAGATGCACGCGATATGGCGTGCATCCTGTCCCTCGCACTCGGCCACAAGCAGGGCCTCGGGGAGATAGAGGATGGCGAGAAGCCCGTCCGTGTCCGTCTTGGAATGAAACCGCAGTGTCTTGATGGCCCACGGTGGGAATGGCTTGCGCGCCACCAGCATGACGTTGGCGCCATAGCTCACCTTCTCGCTCGCACGTGCGAATTCCTGAGCTATCTCCGCAATGACCTGCAATGCAGCGCGGATATTGGCAGCGAGCGCCTGCAGGCGCTCCTCATACGGCATCGCATCGCTGACCTCGTTGCTTTGCAATGCGCGTTGAAAGGCTCGGTAGTAATCGGGGTAGTCGCGGATGACGTTGATATTGGGCGACCGATGGATGCTCCGGATGATCGTCATCGCCCGCTCTGTTTCCCGCGCGTCCTCGTGCTTGAGCCGTTTGTAGACGACCACTGCGTACGCGGCTGTCACGATCCAGAACACCACGGTCGGCCAATCGAAACGGCCGCGTGGCACCACTTGGACAATATCGATACGGTGTGCAACGTCGGATCCGGATATAGACACCGGTAGTCCGAAAAGGATGCGCATCGCGCGCTGGATTTCGGTGCCTGAAACGGAGATCCAGGCGCCGAGTGCCAGACCGCCGATCGAAACCATCCAGGCGGTTGCCGTTCGGGAAAAGAAGGAGCGTGGCTGTTCGGCGAGCTTGTGCTCGGCCTGTGATCGCTTCTTATGCATGCTCGGAAGGAGGATCACTGCAGATTGAACGTACGTGACTCATCAATCGCCATCATCTCACTATCAACTATCGTTGCGGCCTCAGCTTCATCTGTGATGCCGCGCTCACACAGCAAAGGTCGGAGTCGCTACACGCGTCGGCTCGCAAAGCAGCCGGAGCACCTCGCCCGACGTCTACGGATTCTTGCAGACGTGGAACTTCCACCGCCCCTCCCGTCCCCAGTTATTCACTGCGGACACCCATCGCCGCGTGGAGTGGCTCAGCGGCGCGGTAAAACGACGGACCAACGATCGTGGTCGAAGCAGTCACGGTCACGTCAGGTCATCGGGGATACCTTCCGGCCGACTTCCCCGAAAATACGACGCAGGTGCGACAGCGGAAGCACCAAATGCGAATACCTGTCGTCGATCGTCAATTGTCAGACGCCCGTGCCATCTTCCCGACCGAGACCAGACACGACCTCCGCCCCATCGCACGCATGTCCCTCACCCTCGGCATCTCCGCACTCGTCGCGCTCCTCGCCGGCACTCTCGTCACCTACCTCATCTGTCGCGCACGCCTCGAGACCGCGCGGGCGGAGACGCGTGCCGCGCAGTCGTGGGGACAGGATCTCGACCGTCGCCTGAATCAGCGCATCGCGCAGCAGGAGGCCGAGCTCCAGACGCTCCGCGAGCGCGTAACCGCCGTCACCGCCAACGAAGCGATGCAGCGTGCGCGAGTCGAAGAGCTGGAGAGCGTGCATCGCCAGCTGCAGGACGTCTTCACCGCGCTCTCCGCCGATGCGCTCAGGAGCAACAACGAGGCGTTCCTGCAGCTCGCGCGCACGGAGCTCGAGCGCGTGCGCAGCGAAGCGAAGGGCGACATCGAGAAGAGCGGGAAGGCGATCGAGGAGCTGCTCGCACCCATTCGCGACGGCCTCAAGACGTACGACGACAAGCTCGCGATCATCGAGAAGGATCGCACGCGCACCTTCGGCGAGCTGACGCAGCGGCTGCAGCAGGTCGGTGCCGCGAGCGACGCGCTCAAGGAGGAGACGCAGAATCTGGTGGACGCACTGCGCTCACCCGCCGTGCGCGGACGGTGGGGCGAAATCCAGCTGCAGCGCGTGTGCGAGCTGGCCGGGATGCTCGAGTACTGCGACTTCACGACGCAGACGAGTGTGGACACCGATGACGGACGGCTGCGTCCCGACCTCGTCGTGCGGCTCGCGGGGGGACGCAACATCGTCGTCGATGCGAAGGCGCCGCTCGCCGCGTACATGGAGGCGATGTCCGCGCCCGACGACGACGCGCGCCGCACGCTGCTGCGCAAGCACGCGGCGCAGATCCGCGCGCACGTGACGAGCCTGAGTCGCAAGGCGTACTGGGAGCAGTTCGCTCCCGCGCCGGGCTTCGTCGTGCTCTTTCTCCCCGGCGAGGTCTTCTTCAGTGCCGCTCTGGAGCACGATCCTGCGCTCCTCGAGTTCGGCGCGATGAGCAACGTCATCCTTGCCACACCCACCACGCTCATCGCGATGCTCCGCACGGCCGCACTCGGCTGGCAGCAGGAGAGCATCACGCGCAACGCCGAGGAGATCAGCCGGCTCGCGAAGGAGCTCTACGATCGGTTGGCCGTGCTCGGCGGGCACTTCGACCGGGTGGGACGCGCGCTCAAGAACGCGGTGGAGGCGTACAACAGCGGTGTCGGCTCACTCGAGTCGCGTGTGCTCGTCACCGCGCGGAAGCTTCACGCACAGGGCGCATTCCCGAGCGATGAGATTGCGGTGCTGTCGCCGGTCGAGGTGGGACCGCGTGCGTTACAGGCGCCGGAGTTCGGGCCGGCGGGGAAGACGTCGTAGCGGGGTTCGTGTCCTCCCGAGCCGTATTGTCATCCCGAGCGGTATTGTCATCCCGAGCGGTATTGTCATCCCGAGCGCAGCGAGGGATCTCGCTGGCAGAACGAGATCCCTCGCTGGCGCTCGGGATGACACCGCTGGCGCTCGGGATGACACCGCTGGCGCTCGGGATGACACCGCTGGCGCTCGGGATGACACCGCTGACGCTCGGAATGACACCCGCCGTTCACCCCCCCGCTGTCGCCCCCACCACGAGCAGCGGCTCCTCGCCGTTCGCCACCTCTTCCGGCAGCGGCGCATCCGGCGACTCGTGCGACAGATCCTGCTCGCACGCGTAGAACCGGATGAACGGCCGGCGCCGCTGCGTCACGTGATCGCGCAACGTCCCGCGCAACATCGGATGCCGAGCCTCGAGCGCATCGAGCACGGAGCGCTGCGTCACGCGCCCCGGCACATCGAGGACGACCTCGCGATCGATCTGATTGATGCGCGCCAGGCTGCACAGCGGCACCGGCAACACCACGCGAATCATGCGAGCGTCTGCACCTCGACCGAGAGCACGCTCGGCAGGTCGCGCACGATCGGCGTCCAGCTGTCGCCGCCGTCGGGCGACCCATACACCTGCCCGCCCGTCGTGCCGAAGTAGACGCCGCACGGATCGAGCGAGTCCACCGCCATCGCGTCGCGCAGCACGTTCACGTAGCAGTGCTGCTGCGGCAGCCCCTTCGTGAGCGGCTCCCACTCGTTGCCGCCCGTGCGGCTGCGATAGACGCGCAGCTTCCCGTCGTGCACGTAATGCTCGGAGTCGCTCTTGATCGGGACCACATAGATCGTCTCCGGCTCGTGCGCGTGCACGTCGATGCAGAAGCCGAAGTCCGTCGGCAGATTGCCGCTCACTTCGTGCCACGAGTCGCCTGCGTTGTCGCTCCGCATCACGTCCCAGTGCTTCTGCATGAACAACGTGTTGGGCCGCGAGGGATGCATCGCGATGCGATGCACGCAGTGGCCGACCTCCGCTTCCGGCTCGGGGAGAAACTCCGAGCGCAGCCCCTTCGTGATCGGCTTCCACGTCGCGCCGCCGTCATCCGTGCGGAACGCACCCGCCGCCGAGATGGCGATGTACATCCGATGCGGATCCGTGGGATCGTGCACGATCGTGTGCAGACACATCCCACCTGCACCCGGCGACCAGCGTGGACCCGTGCCGTGCCCGCGCAGACCGGAGAGCTCCTTCCACGTCGCACCGCCATCCGTCGAACGGAAGAGTGCAGCGTCCTCGACGCCTGCGTACACCGTGTCCGGATCGGTGAGCGATGGCTCGAGGTGCCACACGCGCTTGAACTCCCACGGATGCGGCGTGCCATCGTACCACTGATGCGTGCCGGGAATGCCATCGTACGCAAACGCGTTCCCCACCGCGTCCCACGTGTTGCCGCCGTCGTCGGAGCGCTGCATGAGCTGCCCGAACCAGCCGCTGCTCTGCGACATATACAGTCGATTTGGATCGACGGCGGAGCCCTTCATGTGGTAGATCTCCCACCCGCCGAAGAAGGGGCCACATACGTCCCATGACTTGCGCTTGCCGTCCGCGGTCAGGACGAACGCGCCCTTGCGCGTGCCGACCAGCACTCGTACGCCGCTCATCTGCCCTCCGTCGGTCTCTGGTAGTGCGCTCACGAGCTTGGCTCGGGACCGGCCAAGATAGCGACGGAGGTGCGACTTGTCGATGTACGTTATGCCCGATCCAGCTCCCGCATGTCCATGTCCGAGAGATGGAGCGACGCGGCCGCGACATTCTCCTCCAGGTGCGACACGCGCGACGTCCCCGGAATGGGAAGCATGGCCGTCGATTGCGCGAGGAGCCACGCGATCGCGACCTGCATCACCGTCGCATCGTGACGCCGCGCGACCTTCGCGAGCGTGCTCTCCTCACCGATCTTTCCCGCGCCCAACGGCGCCCACGGCAGGAACGCGAGCCCCTCACGCGTGCAGTAGTCGACCTCGTCCTGCCAGTGCCGATCTTCCACGTTGTACCGGTTCTGCACGGAGACGATCGGCACCACGCGTCGCGCGCGCTCGATCTCGTCGACGCTCGCCTCCGAGAGCCCCACGTGCCGCACCAGCCCCTCGCGCTGGAAGTCGCGCAGCACGCCGAACTGTTCATCCTCCGGCACCTTCGGATCGATGCGATGCAACTGGTAGAGATCGATGCGCTCGAGCCGGAGTCGACGCAGACTTCCCTCCAACTCGCGTCGCAGATACTTCGGCTCGCCACGCGGCTTCCACTGGCTCGGTCCCGGCCGCTCGAGTCCACCCTTGGTCGCGATCACCAGTCCGTCGGGGTACGGATACAGCGCCTCGGCGATCAGCTCTTCCGAGACGTGCGGCCCGTACGAGTTCGCCGTGTCGATGAAGTCGACGCCGAGCTCGCGCGCGCGCTTGAGTGTGCGCTTCGCCTCGGCGGGATCGGCGGGCGGACCCCAGATCCCCTGACCCGTGATGCGCATCGCGCCGAACCCCAACCGGTTCACGGTGAGATCGCCGCCGATCGTGATCGTGCCCGCAGCGCGGGCGTCTGGTGTCAATTCGGTGTGTGTGGTTCCCTGTGCCATGCTCCCTCCTGCTGATGCCTTGGGGCGCAAGCATCGCGCCCCGAGTGGTGCGCTGCGCCGAGGCGATGATCACCGCTCGCCCTCGCGCGACGTCGCGAGCGAATCCATCTGCTGATCGAGTCGCGCGAACTCCCGCAGCTCGTCGCCGTTCAGATCGGACACGGCCCAGTACGTCATCCCCGCGCGCGTCCAGTGCAGCAGATGATAGCCCTGCTGCGTGACCTCGGGCACGCTGCCGTTGCCGCCGGCCGTCGGCCACACGAACAGGTTGATCACGTGCTTGCGACGCTGATAGACGAGCGCCGCGACGGGCCGATCGTCCACGTAATCCACCCGCCCGCCGACGAGCGGAAATCCGTGCGACGCGAGATCGTACACGGGCGGCGAGTAGTCCAGCCGCCCGTTGAACCACGGCTTCACGTTGTGCTGATCGTTGGACGCGACATCGGTCAGGTGCTCGGGCATGAGCGATCGCACGTGGCTCGCCAACACCTCGTGCGCCATCGTCTCCTGTACCGGCGCGGGACGAAGTGTGCCGAGTGCCGCGTAGCCCGCGGTGAGCACGAACAGCGCGGACGCCGCGATCGCCGTCCATCGCCACCGGCGCACGCGTGTCCCGCTCCGCTCGGCGTGCACGGCGTGCACCGCACCGTCGATCCGTGCGCGCAGCAGATCGGGCGCGGTGTACGTCGGCAGCTGCGCGCGGAGCGCGGTGCTCAGCGCCTGGAGCCGCTCGTGCCGCCGCTGACAGTCCGCACACGTCTCGAGATGCTGCTCCATGTCGTCGCGATCGGTGGCATCGAGCTCCCGGTCGATGAACGCGCCGAGTCGGGCGGCGAAGTCGGTGCAGGTCATGTCAGCGTATCTCCTCGAGGTCCGGACCCAGCGCGTGCTGGAGTCGCTGCCGAGCGCGCGCGAGCCGCGACATCACCGTTCCGATCGGGA